>CAIPBJ010000117.1 GCA_903863255.1 uncultured Methylophilaceae bacterium | reverse complement strand
GTAAGCCTTTAGCGTTTGCTGGTAAAGTTGATAGATTCTTGCCGAAGCCGCGGTGAACGCCTCATCTGCCATTGCCTTTGCCTGATCCGAGTTTATAAATGCGTTTTTCCAGCCAGAAATTTGCCATTGGGTCTTTTTAAGTAGCTGCTTGTCTGTTGTTGCAAGTATGTCGCTTAAGACCTTGAAGCTGTCTGAGGAATCCAGAATCGAAAACTGAGGTTTGAACCCAAGCGATTTTGCCTCTTTTCGGAGGATCTGCATCCCCAGCGAGTGAAACGTCGAAATGGTCAGGCCTTTGGTGGATTTGCCATTCAGCAGCTGCCCGATTCGTTCCTGCATTTCCTTTGCTGCCTTGTTGGTAAAGGTGATCGCAGCGATTTCATTAGGCGCGTACCCGCAAGTTTCGATCAGGTAGGTGATCTTCTGGGTAATGACACGTGTTTTGCCACTTCCAGCTCCGGCAAGAACCAGCAAAGGACCATCCAGGTATTTGACTGCTTCACGTTGTGGAGAGTTTAAGGTATTTAACATGGTGTAGAAATCTTGAACAAAGCCGTAATGACCGACAGCGGCCTAGGCGTTCATTTTAACGTGTTTTGGTTCATAATGACGCATGATTCTTTAAAAATGTTCACTATGGATTTCAACTCATTCAACCCGTCTCAAATTGAATTCATCCGGAAACAAACCCAGTGCATTTGTTCCAGTTATCTGCATTGGACCGGTAAGCCATTGATTGAACAGGCTGACATCGCCAGTCTGTTCGACGCTTCGTTTGCCGTGATCTCCCACGATACTGGAATCGACCCGGTTTTTAATTACGCCAATGCGAGGGCAATGGAACTATTCAAAATGAACTGGGAAGAGTTCACCATTCTGCCTTCAAGGTATTCCGCAGAGCCGATATCAAGAATCGAGCGCGACACACTATTGAAACGGGTAGCTGAAAATGGATTCGTGGATGATTATCAAGGCATCCGTGTGGATAAGGACGGCGGCCGGTTTCTGATTCGTCACGCTACCGTATGGAATCTGATAGGGGACGCAGGCGAGTACGCTGGTCAGGCTGCCCTGATTAAGGATTGGTTGCCGATTTAATCGGTCGAAGCCGTTTCATTGTCAACGGTTGCCTCGATTTGTATCGCTTTCGATGACGCGATCATTTCCTGACGGGACTCGGGTGTCTCGAGGCTGATCCGACCAATCGCGCCCGAGCGGTAGTCCACAAGGAATGCCATTGCGGTCTTCTCCATGTCAGGCTCGCCCCCTTTCAATCGGTAACTTCGTTTGTTTGCAATGGTTTCAAGCAGATCCACCCCATCCATCGAAGCAACGTCGATTTTATACCTTGCATTAAGCAGTTCTGGATAGCGCTTAAGCAGGATATTGGCTAGAAAAACCGCCACATCCTCGTCAATCACAGCATTGCGTCCAATTGCGTGACTTGCAGCCAGCATGTAACCGTCTGATTCATAAGCAATCTTCGGCCACATCATACCCGGGGTGTCCGTAATGCTCATCAAGGCGTTCAGTTCAAAACGCTGTTGTGACTTCGTGACCGCAGGCTCATCACCGACCTTTGCGATTCTTCGATTGAGCAGGGCGTTCATTAAAGTCGATTTGCCAACGTTGGGAATCCCCATGATCATCATGCGTAAGGGTTTGATTGGCGAATTCCTATGAGGTGCCAGCAAGCTGCATAGCTTGGGTACTTTCGATGCATCGCCAGGTTTCTTGCATGAAAGTGCAACGGCTTTCGTATTGGGTTGCTTATTGAAGTAGTTCAGCCAAGCTTGGGTCGCAGCGGGGTCAGCAAGATCGGCCTTGTTCAGAATTTTAAGGTTAGGACGCTGCCTGAATAACCTCAGTTCTTCGATCATGGGATTATGGCTAGCTTCAGGTACTCTCGCATCAAGAACTTCGATAACGACATCGATAAACTCCATGGTTTCGGCGGCTTTCTTTTTCGCCTGTGTCATGTGCCCCGGATACCATTGAATCGCCATAATAGTTTTATCGTTTAATCAATCGGTCATTTTAGCATTCCTTTGGTCAAAGAATAGGCTGACTTCTTTTTATTGCGGTATTGCAAATAAGAATAATTCTTATTACAATTTGTCTGGTCGTGTCACCACCCTATAATCTTTCGAAATCGATACTGCATGAAAGCCTTATTTTTTCTGATGGTTGTCTTTGCCGTCAGTTCGTTTGCCTATGCAACGGACTACATGTCAATTGAAGATGCCCAGCATGCCATGTTGCCGAATCAGGTATTGACCAAACTGGATATCAAATTAGATGCCTCGGTGTTGGGTCAGATGGAAGATCGTTCCGGTGTCCATGAACCGTTTGACGAGAATAGGATCTGGCGAACGCCTGGCGGTCAATATTTTATTGTGGATGAAGTGATAGGCAAGCACGAGAAAATCAAATATGCCGTAACGCTCGATTCCAGCGGGGCTGTGAGGCAAGTGGAGGTTCTTACTTATCGGGAAAGTTATGGCGGTGAGATCCGGCGATCGGATTGGCTTAGCCAGTTTCTTGGAAAGACCTCGAAAGACCCTGTCAGGCTCGGATCCGATATTCAAGGTATCAGTGGGGCGACTCTATCAAGCAAGCATATTGCCCAGGGTATAAAACGTATACTCGTCTTGTATGAACTCGCTCTTTCTAAACAATAAGGTCATTGAACGAAAAATGAAAAGAATTCATGTACGCTCGAATGCTGGAATCGGTATCCTGTTGCCCGAAACACAGAAGAAACTGACCTTCGTTTTTTTTATAATCGTCAGCATAAGCGGCGTATGGTGGAGCATTCTTCATGACCTCGTTTCAAGCAAACAAGATGATTTCATGCATGATCTGCTGGTCATACATGGGGCAGGCGCATTTTTATCCATGATGGCAATTGGTGCGATTCTGCCTGTTCATGTCAGACTGGCCTGGAAGGAAAAGCGAAATCGTTCGTCCGGATTGATGATCAGCCTGGCCAGCGCGGTAATCATTCTCTCTGGGTTCGCTCTTTATTATGGCTGGGAAGAGATTCTGGATTTGGTCAAATGGATCCATTTGTTCGTGGGTGTCCTAGCCATGTTTCTTCTTCCCATTCATATCTGGATTGGAAGAAACAGGTTGGGAAAATGACTGGCTGACTTATCAACAAGCCTCTAAAACCTGGCCTCTAAGGGCGGAAGGATGCCAAGGCATTCCGAATGACAAGGAAAATCCCCTGCAAACTCGATCCACACCATAAATTCGGTCATCTATCTGCAAAGCGGGCAGGGATTCAGTTAAAATCATCAGATGCAAATCATTCCAGAAATCAAGCCATCCCAATCCCTCGAGTTGCTTAAGGAACTCCATATTCTTACGCGAGACGGCAAACTCAATCAGGATACTCGACGAAAACTTAAGCAAGTCTATCATCTGTATCAATTCATCGAGCCAATACTGCAGGAGGTCTTCGAAGGGGCCGACGAGCCGATCCTTGTGGATCATGGTGCCGGGAAATCCTATTTGGGTTTCATTTTATATGACCTATTCATGAAGTCCCAATCGAAGGGCTCGGTTGTCGGAATAGAAACCAGGAAAGAGTTGGTCGAAAAGTCGAAGGATCTAGCCATCAGGCTGGGATTTGATCGAATGTCATTCCACCATTTAACCGTAGAGGAATCTTCCCGATCTTCTTTACTGCCAGATAAGATTGATATCGTCACGGCTTTACATGCCTGTGATACGGCGACCGATGACGCCATCCGGTTCGGATTGACAAAAAAAGCCTCTTTTATGGTTCTGGTGCCCTGTTGTCAGGCTGAGGTGGCCGAACACCTCAGGCGAAGTAAAAGCGAGTCATTGGCAAGAACTGCTTTATCCGAGATATGGCGTCATCCGATTCATACTCGCGAATTTGGAAGTCTGGTTACGAATGTACTTCGTTGCCTTCAGCTTGAAGCGAATGGTTATCAGGTCACCGTCACCGAACTGGTCGGTTGGGAACATTCGATGAAGAACGAGTTGATTGTCGCACGGTATAAAAACAGTCCAAGAAAGAACGCTCAGGATCGTCTTGACGTCATATTACAAGAACTTAACATTGAGGCACTAAAAACTAGGTTCTCGTAAAGTATTCTCGCTAACAACCGTAATATTCCTAGAGGATAATGCCTTAAAACAAATGAGGAGATACGGTCATGAAATTACTCTCGCGAATAAACAGGTTGAGTACAATCTATAACCTTTACTTTTTAGAAACGTCCACCCCAGCTTCTGAAATAGAAGAGTTCAGTGAAATTGAAACACTTGGTGTGGGTGCGGCGATGCCCCAGGACGTTTCTGATTTTGATTTCGTGACCGTAAAAAAAATCACGGCTGACACGGTTTACCCTTTAAAAGCAATGAATAGCGATCCATTTTGCGCCTAGTGGCTTCCTAACCAGCATGTTTTAATTCCATTTAATCAACTGGTAATCGGTTTCTGGCACTATACTATCCGGCATTGCTTCTGACCTAATTTCTTCACAGTTGAATCCATTTCTTTTTCGAATTCTTTTCATTCCGGTTCGCATTCTTTGCAGTCTCCTGACTTTGCTTGCCTGGGGTGATTCCGGCACTATCCTATCCTGCACCGGAGTCGATACAAGTGAAGACGGGTCCGGAAAAGGAGGACCCGGTCATACTGGAGTTTAAAGACTTCTTTAAGCTGCCTTTCGGTCCGAAAGGATTGGAAATCAGCGACAGACTGCTTGCTGTAAAAGGCAGGCTTGTCGTCATCCAGGGTCATATGGTGAAAATGGAAGACCCTGGGCCAGGGGTGTTTATGCTGACCAAAAATCCGATAACATTAGGGGATGAAGAAGAGAGTCTTTCGGAGGATCTGCCGGCCAGCGTGTTGAACGTTCATTTTGCTGCTGACGGATTCATTTTTCCTTATATCGATGGCATGATTCGTTTGCGGGGGAAGATCGAAATCGGTCAAAGAATGGAAAACGATGGACGGATCTCGATAGAAAGGCTTAAGCTGGATCCTGGTATCCTAAAGGACATTCGGACCACATGGAATCAAATCATACATGATCGCTAGAATCGGATACTTGAACAGGTAACTTAATTTTTTGGATGGTCTATGATAATCGGTTTAATCTATTTTTGAAGGGGTTTGCTATGTCGAAAAGGTGGCTTTTAATTTTGGTGGTGTTGTTTTCCAATCCGGTCTTTGCTGATTCTACTTTTATTGGCGAGGATTATAGCGGTGTCTATGCTTGCGTGGGCAATGATGGGCATGAGGGAAAATATACGGGAACCGTGACGCTCACGCTAAAACCTGAACTGAGTTTCAGCCGCTACGCGAGTTATGATTTCAGATTGGACGTACCTGAATACGGAACTTACCTGGGTCATGCGGCTGCCAACGGCAGGCATGTTGCCATGCATTTCGCTTTAACTGATCCATCTACAAAGGATTATGGTACCGGGGTTGCCGAGATGAAAAAGGTCAAGGGGCACTGGCGTTTTCATAAGTTCTATTTCGAGCCGGAATACAAAGGCGGTAACACGGGAACAGAGGATTGTATCCAAAAGGGCTGATTGTCGTCGATGGGTGACCCCCAGCTAAACTGGCTTGAATTTTTGAGGGTCATGATAGAATGTCGGCCCAAATGCAAATCCAACCTACTCACCAACAGGTTTTAGCCCGACTCGAACAGCAGTTGCAAGATTGTATGCTGGTTGACCGCTATCCAATCAGAAGGCGAATTAAGCAGTTGCAAGATTTGACGGAACAAAGGAAACCCGTTGATAAGTTACTGAGCGAAGTCACCAATCAGATAAACGTTTCATCGGAACGGTTCAGCAATCGTTTAGCCAGGCTTCCCAGGCCGGAGTACCCGGAAGAATTGCCGGTCAGTCAGAAGAAGACGGAAATCGCAACGGCGCTGACCAACCATCAAGTGATCATCGTTTGCGGCGAGACAGGTTCCGGAAAAACGACACAATTACCTAAAATATGCCTGGAATTGGGCCGTGGTGTCTCAGGACTGATTGGTCATACCCAGCCTCGAAGGATTGCCGCCCGTTCTGTAGCCACCCGGATTGCCCAGGAACTGCAGTCTCCTTTGGGGCAGGCAGTCGGATATAAAGTCCGATTCAATGACAAATTGTCGGAGTCGTCCTATATCAAGCTTATGACAGACGGCATTCTTCTGGCAGAGACTCAGGGTGATAAATACCTCAATGCCTACGATACGATCATTATCGATGAGGCCCACGAACGCAGCCTCAATATCGATTTTCTGCTTGGATACCTCAAACAGTTATTGCCTAAGCGGCCGGATCTGAAAATTATCGTTACTTCCGCAACCATTGACGCGGGCAGATTCTCGAGACATTTCAATGATGCGCCAGTCATTGAGGTGTCCGGCAGGCTATACCCGGTCGAAGTCCGATACCGTCCCCTTGGCAAGGCCGGCTTCAGTTCGATGCAACTCAATGAAGACGACGGTGAGGAGTCTTCCCTATTGCATTCAGAAAACATCATGGGGGTCAGGAACAAGGGAAAAACCGAGGCGCGCTGGTTGGAAGAGGACGATGCCGAGGAAGCGATGGAAGAAGCGATCATGGACGTGGCAGATGATTTGCTGCGTCTGGGCGATGGCGATATTTTGGTATTCCTTCCCGGAGAAAGAGAAATTCGTGATACGGCCGATCATTTGCGTAAATACCAGGGCCGTTCTCCCAAACTCAGGCATGTGGATATACTCCCTCTGTTCGCTCGCTTGAGTATTGAGGATCAACAGAAGATATTCCGTCCATCTGGCAGCAGGAGGATCGTGCTGGCCACAAACGTGGCCGAGACCTCTTTGACCGTTCCGGGCATCAAGTACGTCATCGACAGCGGCCTTGCTAAGATCAATCGGTATAGTCCAAGAGCCAAGGTCGAGCAGTTGCAAATCGAGAAAATCTCTCAAGCTGCGGCTAAACAAAGGGCAGGAAGATGCGGTCGCGTTTCTAACGGCATCTGTGTTCGTTTATACGATGAGGAGGATTTTAATAACCGACCTCCGTTTACCGATCCTGAAATTATCCGGAGTTCCTTGGCTTCAGTGATTCTTAGAATGGCCGCATTAAGGCTGGGAGACGTCGAGCATTTTCCATTCATCGAGCCGCCAAGCTCAAGATTGGTTACGGATGGGTACATGCTTTTGCAGGAACTGGGTGCGGTCGACGTCAACCGAGCCATCACGGAACTGGGTGTTCAGCTTGCCAGGATCCCTTTGGATCCAAGGATCGGAAGAATGATTCTTGCGGCTAGACGCGAGAATTGTCTACGCGAGATCCTGATCATTGGAAGCGCCCTGAGTATCCAGGACCCCCGAGAGAGGCCAATGGACAAGCGAGAAGCAGCTGATCAGGCCCACGCCAAGTTCTTCGATGAAAAATCCGATTTCGTGGGTTTCCTTAAAATATGGGCTTTTTATGAGGAAGCGCTGCTGAATAAGAAATCGAACAAGGATCTTCTTAATCAATGCCATAAAAACTTCCTTTCATTCTTGAGGCTCAAGGAATGGCGAGAGCTGCATCATCAATTGAATGAAATCGTGGATGAGATGGACTTGAAGGTAAACGAGCAGGATGCGCATTACGATCAGATTCACCGGGCCCTTCTGTCAGGGTTATTAGGAAACATCGGCTTCAAGGATGGAGAGGCAGAAAGTTATCAGGGAACACGAGGTATTCGGTTCTATATTGCACCCAATTCAGGTTTAAGGAAGAGTCGTCCCAAATGGGTGATGGCAGCGGAGCTCATGGATACATCCAAACTGTATGCACGACATGTTGCAAGAATCGACCCGGACTGGGTCGAGCCCGTCGCAAGGGGACTGACTCAAAGCCATTTTAGCGATCCGAGATGGGACCGCAAGCCTGCACAGGTGATCGCATGGGAAAGGGTCAGCCTGTACGGGCTGACGATCATACCCAAACGCAGGGTGCATTATGGCCCCATCAATCCAAGGGAGTCTCGGGAGATATTCATTCGGGAAGCCTTGGCTAATATGGAATTCGATACCCGGGCCCCATTTTTCATAGCCAACCGGAAATTGATTTCCGAGATCGAGGAACTGGAGCATAAAGCGAGAAGGCAGGATGTTCTCGTGGATGAACATGCCCTTTTTTCCTTCTATGACAAACGGATACCTGATGGCATTTATAACGGGATGAGCTTCGAGAAGTGGCGTGAATCAGCAGAAGCAAACGATCCTAAGCTGCTGTTTCTGACTCGTGAGGCGCTGATGCGACATGGGGCATCAGGCGTGACCGAAGTGCAGTTTCCTGAGTCGATTGAGATAGACGGCGCCAAACTGCAGCTCAAATATCGATTTGAACCAGGTCACCCGCTTGATGGAGTGACTGCTGTTGTACCTTTGGCATTGCTGAATCAACTTGAGGACAAGAAGGCCGAGTGGCTGGTTCCTGGGATGATAAGGGAAAAAATTACGGCCTTGATTAAATCCTTACCGAAAACATTGCGACGGGTCTGTGTTCCCGTTCCTGATTTTGTTACAGGGTTCCTTGAGGACCATCATCCGGAGCATGCATTGCTCGTGAAACTGTCCGAATACATCCAGAACAAAACCGGGATGAAGATACTTGTGTCGGATTTTAACTTGTCGACGCTTCCGGATCATCTCTTTATGAACTTCAGTGTAGTGGATGAAAAAGGCCGTGAATTAGGGATGGGGCGCGATTGGCATGCCCTCAAGAAAAGTCTTGGATCCGCTGCTCAGATCACGTTCAGGAGCAGTTCACCCTCATTGGAAAAAACAGGACTGAAACAATGGGATTTCGGCGACCTGCCAGACCGAATCGCCTTTACCAAAGAGGGTCATCAGTTGACAGGATTCCCGGCATTGGTCGATGAGAACGAGTCGGTTTCGATCAAGCTCTTTGATACCGAGGCAGCTGCCATCGAGTCTCATCGAAAAGGCGTATGCCGTTTGGTTCGTTTTGAGCTAAGGGAACAAATGAAGCAGCTTGAAAAAGGGCTGCCCAATTTTAATCAGTATGCTCTATCCATGAGAAGTCTCCTGTCACCGGATGCCCTGCGCGAGGATATGCTGGAAGCCATAACGGACAGGGCGTTTATCGGAGAGGACACGTTGCCAAGAAATAATTCTGATTTCATGGCCCTCAAGCAGCGCGCCAGAGCCCGACTGCCTGCCGTGGTGGATGCCGCTTCACGTCTGGCCCTTGCCATTTCCCTGGAATATCAGGTTCTCACGCAGAAGCTGAATACCTTGCCCGTTAAACTGTCAAAACTAAAGATCGAACTTGAACAACAGCTTCGACTGCTTCTCACGCCCAGGTTTTTCAGCGAAACACCTTGGGAAAAATTGCAGCATCTCCCTCGCTACCTTAAAGCGATGATGTTAAGAATCGAAAAATACCCAAATAACATCCAGCGAGATATGCAAAACAGTCAATCCGTCCTGATGTTATGGCAGCGTTGGCAGGACAAGGTGAGCCAGAATATCAAGATGCATGTCGAAGTGTCGGCGGACCTTGAGGGATACCGTTGGCTGATTGAAGAGCTTCGTGTCTCACTGTTCGCTCAGGAACTGAAGACACCCTTTCCGGTGTCGATAAAAAGGCTCGAAAAGATATGGGGCGACCTTTCCGGTTAAATTTGCATCAGCCGTTCCCTGATCCTTGTCTCGTCTAGTCCTTTACCAATCAAGACGACGCGACTGATCGGATTCGTTTCCTCCCAGCCATCGAGGAGCGTCGGCGGGAACAAGGTGTGATGAACCGCATGGATCGCAAGGGGAGCGGGTTGATCGACCGCATGAATGATTCCCTTAAGACGTAATAGGGCTTCACCGAAATGGCTGATCAGCCATAGCAAGGCCGGTTCGACCTGTTCCCATGTCAGAGGCTTCGGAAGGGTCACGGTGAAGCTGGTGATCCCATCCTCATGCAGCTTGTCAGGAATCTTTCCTTTTGATCTCGAGTCCTTCCCGGCAGGCCTTAGCCATTTTGTGGGCTGGGCATTCCTGGACAGGTCGAACAGGCCAACCCCTATGACTTTTGCCGGCTCAATTTCTCCGTTGACGACCTTATATTGCGTGGCACCGGCATTCAGTGTGGTCAGTCTTGAACACAGACTGTCCAGTTGAACGTCATTGACTAAATCCGTTTTTGTCAGCAATAGAACATCGGCAATCGCCGCTTGCTTTCGTGCCTCAATGTGATCACTTAACTGGCGTTCGCCATACAGGCTGTCGATTGTCACGATCACCGCATCGAGACGATAGGTCGAGCCGATCACAGGTTCATTAAGGAGATTGCCCATGATGGGACCCGGGTCAGCCATTCCGGTCGTTTCGATGATCAGTCTTTTGAATTCGGGTATGGCGCCAAGTGCCCGCTTGAAGAACAAGTCCCTTAATGTATCGGCCATTTCATTGGTCAGCGTGCAGCAGAGGCAACCGGAATCCAGTAAGAGGACATTGTCCGCAATGAACTCGCTTTCGACATTTCTTACCAGGATGTGATCCAGCCCTGCTTGACCAAGTTCGTTGATGATCACGGCACTGTCCTTCATCCCAGGGTCGTGAAGCAGTTTGTTGAGAAGGGTCGTTTTTCCCGATCCTAGGAAACCAGTGAGAAGCGTTACAGGGATTCGATTGTCCATTTCACCGTTCAATTTAACTTGATTTGATTGATTAATGCTGATTATTCTCAGGGGAATGGAGACTTAATGAGAGCGTGTCACAAAACCCATGTAAAATAGAGCGATCTAATTATACTCAATTTCGCATGAACGTTTTTTACGAAGAAGATGGAAGTTTCAAAGTGGCTGCGGTTATGTCCGAACAATCAGGAAGCCTCCAGGTGGAATCCATTAGTGGGAAGAGAAGCAAAGTCAAGCTGGCGAACGTGTTGCTTCGTTTCGAGAATCCAATCGTTAATTTCATGGAAGAGGCGAATTCCGAAGCCAGGAATCTGGATGTCCCTTTTTTATGGGAATGTTCCGGGGAAGATGAGTTTGGTTTCGAGGACCTTGCCAAGGAGTATTACGGGAAATCCCCTTCACCGATCCAATCCTCGGCCGTACTGATCACGCTGCATTCGGCCCCGGTCTATTTTTACCGAAAAGGGAAGGGGCATTATAAAGCCGCACCGGAAGAGACCCTAAAGGCAGCCCTTGCCGCCATAGAGAAAAAACGGATACAGGCTGAGAAAGTGGCCGGTTTTGTTGAAGCACTGAGAAACCATCAGCTGCCTGAAGAACTTCGCTTGAAATTAGACATGCTCATGTACGAACCGGATAAGAACAGCATGGAATGGAAAGCCCTGGATCAGGCGGCCATGGAAATGAATGAAAGTCCGATTAGGATTTTAGCCCAGACCGGCGCCATTTCTTCCTTTCATGACTATCATCTGGGTGCATTTCTGCGTGAGTATTTTCCAAAAGGGACGGATTTTCCCGATTGTGAATTTGAATTCAATTTCCACGATCTGCCGGTTTCATCGGCTGAAGCTTTCAGTATCGATGACAGCACCACGACTGAAATAGATGATGCACTCTCGGTTCAAAGCGGCGCGGATGGACATGTTCGGGTTGGAATACATATCGCTGTCCCCGCAATGGGTATCCAACCCGGAAGCGATCTGGACCGGATCGCCATGCACCGCTTGTCGACCGTTTACATGCCGGGTAATAAAATCACCATGTTGCCCGAATCGGTTGTCTCTCCTTTCAGTTTGAATGAGGGCGGCATGAAGCCAGTGCTTTCGCTGTATCTGGAAGTCGGAGACGATTTCACAATTGTACGCAGGGAGACGCGTTTGGAAATGGTCAATATCGTTGCCAATCTTAGACACGATTCTTTGGAACCGTATTTTAATGAGAACACGTTAAGCGAGGATAATGGCCATCCGTATTGGGAAAAACTAATTTTTCTATTTAACCTCGCCGAGGCGTTGGAGAAAGCAAGGGGAAAATACGATCCGACCCGGCCCGCGCAAATCGATTATAATTTTTACGTGGTTGATGGAAAAGTCAGTATCGTTCCGCGTCGCCGAGGTTCGCCTATGGACAAGTTAGTCGCTGAATTGATGATCGAAGCGAACAGTCAATGGGGTTTGATGCTGGCAGAAAACAAGATCCCCGGGATCTATCGTGCGCAGAATGGAGGCAAAGTCTATATGACGAGTCAGGCCGAGCCTCATCAGGGGTTAGGCGTCGCCCAATACGCATGGCATACTTCGCCTTTGCGTCGAGCCGTTGATTTGATCAACCAACGTCAGATTTTATCTATCCTTAGACATGAGCGACCCGCTTACCCGGAGGGAAGCGATGAATTGAAAACGCACATGCGCAATTTTGAGCTCGCTTACAATGCCTACAATGAATTTCAATCCAGAATGGAACGTTATTGGTGCCTTCAATATTTAATCCAGGAAAATATTACTGAAATCGGCGCCACGTTGTGGCGGGAGAACTTGGTTAGACTGGATGGTATCCCTATCATTACGAAGATTACCAATCTTCCAGAATTGCCTTCTGGAAAACATCTTGTAGTGGATATAAAGGAAATCGATACCTTGCAACTTGAAATTAACTGCAAATTTAAATCGTTCGATGAAACGGTAACCGAGGATACCAGTGTTTAATTTTGGTAAGAAAATTCACCGTAATGTTAATAATCAGGGCAGCGTGGAGGTCAGCGAGATTGATGGAATTCGTTCGCTCTACCTGGGTTCGATCACGGTTCAGAGTTCAATGAAGGTCAGTGCGCCCAATGAGCTGCTTTTACCTTATTCCAGGGCGATGATGCTTTTTCTATTGTTTCTTAAGGAGCGTCTGGATATTCTGATTTTGGGTCTAGGCGGAGGCTCGATCCCAAAATTCATTCGCACCCATCTTCCTGAATGCAAGACCCGGGTGGTAGAAATCAATCCTGAAGTCGTCAAGGTTGCCAGGAGCCATTTTTACTTACCTGATAATGATGATTTTCTTCAAGTCGTAGAGGAAGACGGCGCACGTTATCTGAAAGAGCATCCCGGTAACACCGATGTGCTGATGCTGGATATTTTTGATGCCCACGGCATCCCGCCTAATCTGTATGCCCAGGATTTTTTCGATTCGTGTTTCGAAGCGCTCAATAGTGATGGCATGATGGCTGTCAATCTTTGGGGAAGTGATAAAAATTTTGATATCTATCTCCAGCGCATCGAAATCAGTTTCAATAGGCGTGTGCTGGTGATCAAGACGGGGAAGCCAGGGAATATCGTCGTACTGGGTTTCAAACATCCTCCTGCAGAACTGAGGTGGGAACCTATCAGAGAGAAGGCCAAGACTCTGGATGAGAAATACAAGCTTGGTTTCATGTTGCTGCTGGATCGAGTGCGTGAAAGTAACCCTCATACCAACAACCGAATTGTGATGGATTGAAATGAACTATACTTTTTTTGCAACCTGTCCCAGAGGGCTGGAGTTGGTTTTGGTTGAAGAGCTTCAGGCTTTGAATGCCGGTGAAATAAATCATACCGACGGTGGCGTCAGCTTCTCCGGTGACATGGAACTCTGTTACCGAGCCAATCTGCATAGCCGGATCGCAACGAGGATATTGATGCAGGTCAGTCGGGGTAAATATGCCAATGAGGAAGACCTTTATCAAGGTGTGATGAAGGTATACTGGCAGAAGTGGTTTGAAGTCGAATCGGACTTCATGGTGAAGGTCACCGGTGTGAAATGCCCCCTGAAGAGCCTGGAATTTGCGACATTGAAGATAAAAGATGCCGTATGCGACCGTTTTCGAGAAGCCACGGGAAGCCGTCCCAGCATCGATACCCACAAACCCCAAGTCAGAATTCATGCCTACCTTGCGGCAGACTATTATCAGCTTTATCTCGATACTTCAGGCAGTGCCCTTTACCAGCGCGGTCAACGACAATCATCCATCGAAGCACCCTTGCGCGAAAATCTTGCTGCAGGTATTTTGAAACTTGCCGGCTGGGTGCCCGGTACGCCTTTGATGGACCCGATGTGCGGAAGCGGTACGTTTTTACTCGAGGCGGCGATGATGGCGCTGGATATCGCACCGGGCCAGAATCGTAAATTTGGATTCGAGAACCTGAGAAATTTTGATGCCAGGTCGTGGAAGTCGATACGAGAGGAGGCCTTGTCAAAATCCAAGCCTGTCAGTTTTCAGCGGATTTATGGCAGCGACATGGATTTGCGAGCGATTCGGATTGCAAAGAATAACCTCGAAGAGGCTGGCCTATTGGCTGCTGTACAACTGACGAAGGCTGAGTTTACCGAAGTGATTCCTCCTGCTGAAGTTGGAGTCATGGTTGCTAACCCGCCATACGGGGTTCGAATAGGGGAAGATGAACAGTTGGCCGAGCTCTATCCAAAGATGGGCGAGACCTTAAAAAGGAAATTTGCTGGTTGGCGAGCTTATTTTCTTACAAATGACATGCGTCTGCCTAAATTGATGAGGCTGGCACCGAGCAAAAGAACGCCCCTTTTCAACGGGCCTCTGGAATGCCGGTTGTTCGAGATCAAGCTCGTAGCAGGCTCCAACCGTAAGGAAAGAAAAGATGAATGATTCATTGATCAATCTGATATCGCGCATTAACCATTTTGTAGATGAAAGGGACTGGTCTCAATTTCATTCGCCAAAGAACCTCGCTATGGCGATGATCGTCGAAGCGGCTGAGGTCGTTGAACACTTTCAGTGGATGACGGAGAAAGAGACGCTGGAACTCAATCCGGAAATCAAGGAAAAGGTAGGTCATGAGCTGGCTGATACATTCGTGTACCTTCTGCGATTAGCTGAGGTCTGTGGCATCGACCTTATAGAGGCAACGCAATCAAAAATAGATCTGAACGAAAAAAAATACCCCGCGGATAAAGCGCGGGGCAGCAATGCAAAATATACGGCATACGACTAAATTAGGATTGTCACGGATACCTTACTTCTGAATTGATGCCAATGCGGCGTCGTAGTTCGGTTCGTTGGCAATTTCCGAGACCAGTTCACTATGCAGAACCTTGTTGTCCTCATCCAGGATCACAACAGCACGGGCAGTCAGTCCTGCCAAACTGCTATCAAGAATTTCAACGCCGTAGCTTTCTGAAAATTGCTGCGTGTTACGGAACGTCGATAATGTCACGACATTCTGAATGCCTTCGGCACCGCAGAAACGGCTTTGCGCAAATGGCAGGTCTGCCGAGATGCAAAGCACGACAGTGTTCTCGAGACTGCTTGCTTTCTGATTGAATGTTCGCACTGAAAGCGCGCAGGTCGGTGTATCGATGCTTGGAAAAATGTTAAGGACTTTTCTTTTTCCAGCATAATCATTCAGCGAGACAGTATTTCGTTTCGCATCCGCCAAGTGAAAATCGGGGGCTTTCTCACCTTTTTTCGGGAAGTTGCCTCCTATACTGACAGGATTTCCTTTAAGTGTAACCGTGCTAGACATAGTAGAGCTCCTCTGTGGTTTTAAATATGAAACGCCATTATATGTGAGATTTAAATAACAAAAGCCCTGAATTAATCAGGGCTTTTAGATTGCTTGCGAAAACGAAATGCTCAGGTTAATAAATCTTCACTGATATAACCGATCGTCATGGTCTGGTTATGCAACACGCTATCCATCGTGTTGGGTCTGGGTGCAAATTCACCGTATGAATAGAACCCGGTGATGAGAGTCTGGTCACCGAGAACTTGTCTGATGGCACGGATCTCATCGGAAGTCTGCTCCGCCATGACCCCTTTTCGACCGACACAACTTACGCATATTGCGAGTCCGGGCTGGTTCGAGTTTTGCACTCTCAGCACATCAGTCACCATATTGGCGGCGCCGCTTGCTCCATCTATCAGCCGGTCATGGTTGGTTTGGCACAGTCTTACCGTTTCTCCCTCTTCAACATTCCCTGCAAAAGTCAAACTGTTGTTCTTTTCATCGATTGCCAAAAGGGTTCTGATCTTCTCAACTTCCTTTTTACCTTCTTCGATGATTGCAAGTGGAAATTTTAGGCCGCTGCCTGGAAGGTTTTTGGCGTAGGCATCCCCAATATACAATTTATAGAGCTGGAGCGCCGGCTTGCCATCCATTTCATAGACCACGTTTTTATCCGATTTCGTTATTTTTCTTGGAGGTCCGTAAGGTTTCCAGCCACCCAGCGCACCGCTTGCCGTGATTAGACTGTTTCCGTAAAGGCCGATAGCAATGACCAGGTTCTCCGAGATGGTGTCGTTGACGATTTGAAGGGTTTTCACAAAGGCAGCATTGTCTCCGGCCATGCCGCCCACGATGGGAATGTTGCCCAGTACTTGCTGAAAGCCTTCCAGGAGTTCGGAACCGTTTACATGCAGGCCATCGGAAAAGAGAATAACGGTTCGGAGATTGTCGGATTTAAGTTGCTTCGCGAGACCCATTGCTGTTTCAAACGAGCTTTGCATGGTGTTCATCTTGGTATGGGTTACTTTTTGAACGGTCTTTTCCCAGAGAATCGCAGTTAATTGCAGACTTTCGTCATATACTCCGCTTTGATTTATTTCACCTGAAGTTGAACAACCCACGATTTGGGCAGCCGGGTATCGGTCACGAAGCTGCTTTTGAAGGTTATTGTCACTAAACCTTTTAATTGACCCAAAAGCGAGAACCAAGTTAGCTGCTGGAAGAGGTGAATTAGAAGGCAAGTCCTTGAAATTCATTTTCGGACTTAGCGATTCTTGTTTTATGATCATATTTCTATTCCCGATAATTATTATATATTTATGAAATTAAAAAATGAATATTAATTTGTTTTTATTGGTCATCAAAAAAGTTATTGCAAACCAAGGTTAGTTAGTGCGACTATTTAACATCTTTGTTTAAATTAAGACAACACTTGATTGATTTTAAAGTGACAATATTTGTAATATCAAGTGACAAAAAATGACATAAAAGTGATAATGCGTTTGTAGCTCTTGCCAGGTACTGGATAGAATGCGGGGTAGTTTATGTACAATTCAATTAGAGATTGTGCTTAAAAAGGGGGAATCGGGTGGAGGATAGAAACTTAACTGGCGTGAAAGTGATGGTCATTGATGACAGCAATACCATCAGACGCAGCGCGGAGATATTTCTAAAGCAGTCCGGATGCGAGGTGATCCTTGCCGAGGATGGTTTTGAGGCACTTTCAAAGATATCTCACTACCTTCCTGACGTCATTTTTGTCGACATCATGATGCCAAGGTTGGATGGTTACCAGACATGCTCGCTCATCAAGCGAAATCCAAAGTATAAGTCCACTCCGGTCATCATGCTTTCCAGTAAAGACGGTTTATTTGATCGAGCCAGGGGTCGAATGGTAGGTTCCGATCAATATCTCACGAAACCTTTTACGCAGGAATCATTGATAGAAACGATAAAAACATACGCTTTTTCAGAAAAGAAAAGTATTGAGGAGAATGAGTAGATGGCGATCAAAAAGATCCTAGTTGTGGATGACTCTTCCACCGACCGCCTTGCAATGAAAGAACTACTTGAAAGTCACGGATTTGAAGTTGTCACGGCAGAAAGTGGTGAGGAGGGCTTGCTCAAAACCGAATCCGAAATGCCTGATATGGTCTTGATGGATGTGGTTATGCCCGGAATGACTGGTTTCCAGGCGACAAGAGCCATTACTAAGAATCCTAAAACATCCACGATCCCGGTCATTGTTTGCACGGGAAAATCGCAAGCTACGGATAAGGCCTGGGCATTGAAAATGGGTGCAAGGGAGTGTTTGGCAAAGCCCCTCAATGCAACGGATTTGTTGGCAGAGATAAAAAAGCTGGGATAGGGCGATGGCGAGCGGGCTTGATTTAAGGCAATATCAAGAAGACATTCTGGCAAGGCTTGAGGCAGTCGGAAAGGATTCCGCTACCATCTCAAGAAGCCGACTGGGCGTGATGGTTGGTGGAAAGCGGATATTGATCAGCCTGGAGGATGTAAGCGAGGTCATACCGCTACCGGAGATATTCCCTGCCCCCAATACCCAAAGTTGGTTTTTGGGAATGGCAAACATACGTGGCAACCTTTATGCGATCAGCGACCTCGCCGAATTGATGGGTCTTGGCGCCGCTTCGAAATCGCAAGGTGCCAGAGTGCTGTTACTGAGTGACGACCTTTTGATGCAATCTGGCATCCTGGTTGAATCGCTGGTGGGGTTGAGAAATATCGACCAGTTTAAAGAGGAAAAACTCAGTATTGCGGATAACTACTGTTTTAAACCTTATGAATATCGGGATGAAGATAACAATGTATGGCTGGAACTCGATTGTCAAATGCTAGTGAGTTCCAAAGATTTCATGCAGCCGTATTTTGTTTAACCATTCCTTATTTGATTTGAATAAATGAAGATGTGTTAGGTATTGAAGGAAAAACTTATGGCATTAGATCAGGATTATCTTAGTGAGCTGACCGCAAAAATCAAAGGGGTGTTTTCGCGGAATTCTGCTAGCGCAGTGACGAAAGATACGGCTGGGGGGTATAACCAGTTAATCGGGCAGGTGCTGGCCTTTATTGTTTTTGTGGCACTGGCCATCTGGGTGATTGACCAGGTAAGGGTCGATGGCCCTGTCTACAACACCCTGACTCAATATCAGGATATACGCTCTGAAGTTGCCCCTCCGGTTTTATATCCTGTGGAAGCGTATGCGGATTTGAACGAGGCGTATTTCGCCACCCTAAGTAATGATGTTGCCAAGCGAGACGCTAAAGTGGCCGCATGCAAGGCCGCCGAACAAAAGTTCAAATCCAGAATCGACTATTGGAGGTCAAACCTGAAGGATAAGGACCTGGCTTCCAAGCTGGAATCGGTTTCCAAGACTTCAACAAGCTTCTTCGAGGCAGCAAATACAAGTTTCATACCGGCATTGCTATCGGGGCCGGAAGCAGCGACATCCCAATTAAACCAATTGGCTAACGCTTATGCCGATAATAAGAAATCCGTTGACCTGTTCCTTTCCGATTTGGACAAATCAAGCAAGGCGCAGATCGCTTCGCAATCCGATTTTGTCAATCAGATTTTTATTGCATTGATAGGCATGGCCCTCCTGATCCTTGTGTTTACCGTGATCTTCGGTCTGAGGCAGGTTAAGGCGGTTCAGGCTGGTGTTAAGAAATTAGCGGACGATGCGGAACAAAATCAGGTTGCCGTTCTGAAGCTTCTCGATGAAATGGGTGACTTGGCAGACGGTGACCTCACCGTGAAGGCGGAAGTGACCGATACCATTACGGGTGCCATTGCCGATTCGATCAACTATACGATAGACAGCCTAAGGGATCTTGTTCAGGAGATCAATCGAGCGACTGTTCAAGTAAATACGGCAACCTCTCAGGCACAAAACACTTCTGTTGCCCTGTTGGCAGCCGCTGAACAACAGGCTAACCAGATAAATGAAACGGGTGAAGCCATTCGTAATATGACTCGTTCGATCCTGCACGTCTCCAGTAATGCCGGTCAGGCATCCGAGGTTGCGCAGAGATCGTTGAAGGCGGCAACACAGGGCTCACTCGCGGTTCAGAACACGATTTCAGGCATGAACGATATTCGAACTCAGATTCAGGAGACGTCCAAGCGAATCAAACGACTGGGAGAGAGTTCACAGGAAATTAGTGAGATCGTCGAGTTGATTTCCGATATTACCGAACAAACCAATATTCTTGCCTTGAATGCGGCGATTCAGGCAGCATCGGCCGGTGAAGCAGGCCGCGGTTTTACGGTGGTTGCAGAAGAGGTTCAGCGATTGGCGGAACGTTCATCAGAAGCGACCAAACAGATCAGTTCTATTGTTAGGACCATTCAGACCGATACGAACAGCGCTGTCGCCGCGATGGAAAAAAGTACGGAGGGTGTGGTCGACGGCGCCAAACTCTCCGATGCCGCTGGAAAGGCACTGAACGAAATCGAAACCGTGACAACTAACCTTGCCCGACTGATCCAGGCCATTTCCGAGGCTACCGCTGCCCAGACCGAGTCTGCTTCTGTGGTCACGCGAAACATGCAGGAAATTCAGAATATTACCTCTCAGACCACAGAGGGTACCAAATTAACCGCAGAATCAGTTGGTCAGTTGAATAATTTGGCTGAAGAACTTCGAGCTTCTGTCGCTGGGTTTAAACTTTCTTAGATCCATCTTAAGAAACTATGAGATTCCGGAGATAAAGTGTCTGTAGAATTCGATATAGGACCGCTAACTTGGGTTAAGGATGAAATCATCCAGGCACTCGGTCAAGTTAAGGATAACCTGACGTCAGTTGAGGCTAACCCTCACGATGTATCGGCATTGAAATATTCCGAAACCCATCTTTTCCAGGTCAGCGGTGCACTTGATATGGTTGGGTTGGAGGGATGCAAACGTTTTTGTTCTGAAATCGCCGGCCTCACTCATAAGCTGGAGAAGCAATTACTTCACGTTACCCCCGAGATCCTCGGCGCGTTGAGACAGGCAATCAATGTTCTCGAGCACTATCTGCAGGACTTGCTCAACGGGGAACCCGATCGTCCCTTGCGTCTTTATCCCTCATTGAAATTACTGGCGACGGTTCAGGGAGGGGAGTCCGATGAAAGCGAATTATTTTTTCCGGATACTTCCGTAAGGGCACCAAAGGATATTCCAAATAAAAAGTTGCAGGATGGTGAATACCCAGCCTATTACTCGGATCAAAGGAATTTGTTCCAGCGTTCGCTGGTGAGCTGGTTCAAGCAGAAATCGGATGAGAGTGTCGATGGGATGCGGACAGCACTGGAGAAAGTGCTGGAAGTGCAGCAGCAGCCTTCCCTGAAAACGCTATGGTGGGCTGCGACAGCTTATGTTGATACCCTTTCTCAGGAGGCCATCGCTGAAAACTCGAGGGTGAAGCGTTTATGCCGTCGAATCGATCAACAGTTGAAGATACTCAGTGAAGGCACTGCAAGGGCCAGTGAGGCGCTTTTAAGGGAAATCCTCTACTACGTTGCAGTAAGTAAACCAACGACAAGCCTCATTACAAGGGTTAAGCAGGTTTTTGAGCTGGATGATTGGCTGAGAACCCAGCAAAGTGCTGTCCAGGTCCCAACGGATCTGATGGACTCCGAGCGATCCATTGTCGATCGATTGATCGAGCATGTTGGCTTGATGAAAGACATGTTGGTCAATGTTCCGGAGCATCATCCGGAAGCGCTTTCGGAGTTTAAAAACAAGACATCGGAAATAATCGAGCCAGCACACAGGCTGACCAACCAGTCTATAGATGATTTGTTGCAAGAAATCCTTCATTTTGTGACGCATTCAAACGAGCTCGGACTGAGGCTGTCGGAAGAGGCGCTCATCGAGGTCGCATCTGCTCTTAACATTCTTGAAGATTCATTGCGCGACTACAATCAATTCGGTGCGGAGACTATTGAGCGTTTCAGGGTGCAAACCAACCGACTCCATCGTTTACTGGAACCAAACGTATCCCACGTTCCTCCAGAGGAATATGGATTGGGCCGCGATGTCCTTCAAGCTCTTGCCCAGCAAATCAGGAGCGCCCTGAAATCAACCGAAGAAACGCTGGATAAGTATTTTAGAAATCCTACTGAATCCGAATTGCCGGGTTTGGCGATCAAGCCCTTGACCGAAGTCGCTGCTGCTTTTGACATGCTTAGCATGGATTTACCTGCCGCCATTGCAAAGTCGGGAATCGATTTGGTCCAGTCATTTCAAAACCACGCTTCGAAACCCGGCCAGCCACAATTCGAGATCCTGGCAGAGGGACTGAGCATGCTGGGTCTGCTTCTTGACGATATTCCGCATGTCCACCCTGATTCACAGAACCTGCTCGAATCCTTGTTTAACAGAATGAGAACCGAAGTCGAGGCGTTGGGCATCGTTTCCGGACCAGATGAGATTGCAGAAGCTGCGGTCTTGGCTGAACCCCAGCAAGAGTCGGAACCTGAAAGGACAGGGGAAGAACAGATCGAAGAAAGTCTTCCAGATCGGGCTCATGATTCCTATATGCTCGAGGTCTACCTGTCAGAATCGGTAGAGGTTCTCAAAACAATCGCTCATCATTTAAGAGAATTGACTACGAGTCCAACTGATTATGGATCGTTGATTGAAATCAGGCGTGGATTTCATACCTTGAAGGGTAGCGGTCGGATGGTCGGGCTGACCAACCTGGGTGAAGTTGCATGGGCCGTTGAGAAACTATTGAATAGTTTTATGGATAGAAAGATCCATGTTAACACCGAAGTCTTGTCATTCGTGGATAAGGCCACAGAAGCCTTTTCCGAGTGGATTGATAAACTCAAGAAACATTCGGTCGTCGACCTGGATCCTAAACCTTGGCAGCTAGAAGCCGAGAGTTTGATGAACGAATCAATTTCATCGGTTTCCGCCAACGCATCGGAAGATGTCGTCATTGGCGGCACGCATCATCTTAGCAAGGCGCTTTTCAATATCTTTATCAACGAATCTGCTCATCACATGCACGCCTTGACGCAGGCAGCTGAGGAATTATCAACGAGTTTGATTCTTAAACCTTCAGAAACCAGCAAGCGTGCAGCGCATACTCTTGCAAGCAATGCCGGTACAGCTGGATTCCATTCGATCTCAGAGTTGTCCAGGGCATTGGAAAATTGGTTGGATGTTCATCAAGGTGTATGGACCGAAGAACTCATCAATCTTTATAAAGACGTGGTCATTGCCTTGGGCCAGATGCTCAGAAAAGCATTTCAGTTCCGTCAGCCCAGACAGAGTAATAATCTACTCAATGCACTTATTGAAGCGACTGCCTCACTTAATGCATTGAAAGATACTGAAACGAATGTCTCTCCGGTCTCGATAGCAAAAGATAAATTGGATATACCGGTATTTTTGGCAAGGAATAAATACAAACGCAGAAAAAATCCGATTCCAAAGAGAAGACTCAAGCAGATGCCGATTGATTCGGAAAGCGAATCGCCGGCTTCAATCGAAAACAATGTTACTTCAGAGGCTACGGTAGCCACTCCCAAATCGGAAGCCAAAGAAGACAGGGTCATGCGCTCAAATCAATCCATAGAGATTGAACAAGAGTTGTATTCGATGTTTGTTGACGATGCAAATGAACTGGTACCGACCGTGGGGCGGTTGTTGAGGCTTTGGCGAGCCAATCCAAGTCAAATCGAACACTCGGACGAGATCCAGCGAGCGCTGCATACGCTCAAAGGCAGTGCGAGGATGGCATGGCAGAATGAATTGGCTGATACGGTTCATAGCATGGAAGACAGAGTGATCAGGTCCCTTAGAAATAAATCGAAAGGGATCGATTTCGAAGGAATGTTCCTTGATCTTGACCGCATAGGAAGTTTGGTCGAATACGGTGCCGGTCTGAGAACTTCCGATCGTCCGGATGATCAGGTCCAGCCTGCAGTTCTAAGGAAAAAGCGCAGGGACGAGCGTGCGGGGCAGTTGCTAAGGTTACGAGCCGAAGTACTTGACCGTTTGATAAATGAGGCAGGCGAGATCAGTATCTCCCGATCACGAATGGAAAGAGAAATGCTTGCCTTTAAGCAATATTCGCTGGATTTGACGGAAAGCGTGATTCGCCTAAGGAATCAATTGAGGGAAATGGAAATCGAGGCCGAAAGTCAATTGCAATCCCGTATGGCGACCTTGCAGGAAGCGAATGAGAAATTCGACCCCCTGGAATTCGACCGGTTTACCCGACTCCAGGAATTAACAAGGATGATGGCGGAGAGTGTGAACGACGTTTCAACGATACAACACGGCTTGCTCGTTAATTTAAATGAAACCGAATCTGCCTTGTCCCAACAAAACAGAATGAACCGTGAGCTTCAGTACGCGCTCATGAACGTTCGCATGGTCCCGTTCTCGATCATTACCGAACGTTTGCAGCGAATCGTTCGCCAGACTTCCCGTGAACTCGAGAAGCATGTCGAACTCGATATCGTAGGTGAAAGTGTTGAAATGGATCGCAGTGTGCTTGATAAAATCGTTGCACCTCTGGAACACCTGCTGCGTAACGCGGTTTCTCACGGTATAGAAACGCCTGAAGAACGAAGGTTGGCAAATAAGGATGATACGGGCAACGTGAAAGTGACGATCTCTCGTGAGAACGATGAAATATTGATTGTCATCACTGACGATGGAGCAGGTATTGACCTTAAGAAAGTCAGGCAAAAGGCTATCTTAAATGGTTTGTTTGATGAAGATCAGCAACTTAGCGAGCAAGCTCTCATGTCGATCATATTCGAACCTGGATTCACGACGGCGACAACGGTTACCCAGATTTCGGGCAGAGGTGTCGGTCTGGATTCCGTGAGAAGCGATATCACAGGGCTCGGTGGGCGTATTGATGTGGACAATTCGCAGGGGCAGGGCGCGGTATTCAGTATTTATCTGCCGGTTACGCTCTCGGTGGCACAGGTCGTAATGATTCGATCCGGCGGGTATACCTTTGCTGTACCTGCTGTCATGGTTGAGCAGGTTCAAAAGTTAAAACCCAGTGTGTTGATGGAAAGTTACGAATCCAAACGGATTGCCTGGTCAGACAGGGAGTATCCAATCTATTATCTCGGCAAGCTGCTTGGAAACGAATTGCAGGTGCCAGACAGCCAGCTTTATACCCCCGTGATGTTGTTGCGGAGCGGGGCCTACAGGATAGCATTGCACGTTGATGAGATACTGGGTAACCAGGAAGTGGTGATGAAGCCGATTGGCCCTCAGTTGGCTCGTGTTCCGGGAATTATTGGAGCATCCGTGCTGGGTGATGGTAAAGTGATTTTTATGTTGAATGCTGTTCAACTGGCCAACAGGGAAGTGCTGGCTGCAGGCGTCCTGAAAGTCACGAACATCGCCTCTCCCGTAATTAAGAATGCCACACCGCTTGTCATGATCGTCGATGATTCATTGACCATGCGCAAGGTCTTGGCTCGCTTGCTTGAGCGTGAAGGTTATATGGTAGTGACAGCCAAGGATGGGTTGGATGCCCTGCAAGTCCTTGAGGAAGTCATGCCTGACATTCTGTTCACAGACATCGAGATGCCAAGAATGGATGGTTTTGAGTTGATACGGAATCTCAGGGATCAGGAACGATTCAAAACGATGCCCGTAGCAATCATCAGCTCCCGAACTGCTGAAAAACATCAGGCCCTTGCGAAGGAATTGGGTGTGGATGCTTATTTAGGCAAGCCCGTCCAGGATGAGGATCTGATTGGTAGGATAGAAGAGCTGACTGGAAAGAAAAGTCCTGCATCCCTTAACGAATAGCCTTGATCAGGCATTCCGTTCTTAATAAGCAGCAATCAAAAATATGGTGGCATCCTTTGTTTCCTGGGGAGCGAGTCTTTAAAGCTTTCATGGTAAAATTAAAGCATGTCGCAACCTTCATTTATTCATCTTCGCTGCCATACTGAGTTTTCCGTTGTAGATGGAACGGTTCGCATTGACGACTACGTCAGCCAAGCAAGGAATGATCGAATGCCTGCTCTTGGCCTATCCGATTTATCCAATCTCTTTGGCGCGATAAAATTCTATAAGGCATGCAGAGGCAATGGCATAAAACCGATAGTTGGTTGTGATCTTTGGCTCGAAAACGAAACAAACCGAGATCAACCCTACCGATTGTTCCTGATATGTAAATCCCACGCTGGCTACCTAAGTTTATGTCGCCTTATTTCCAGAGCGTATCTTCAAAACCAGTATCGGGGTCGCGCCGAGATCAAGCGGAAATGGTTTCAAGAAGATGGTACGGATGGATTGATCATGCTTTCGGGTGCGATGGCCGGCGATGTGGGTCAGGCGCTCCAACAAGGCAATCATTCCCTTGCCGAGAGCCTCGCAAGGGAATGGGGCGAATTGTTTCCTGAGCGTTTCTATATCGAGCTGCAGCGTGCTGGCCATCCTTATCAGGAGCAATACATCACGCAAGCCCTTTCGCTAGCCGGACGACTGGGTTTTCCAGTCGTTGCTACCCATCCGATTCAATTCATGAATCAGGATGATTTTAAAGCGCATGAGGCGAGGGTTTGCATAGCTGAGGGATGTGTCCTTGCTGATAATCGACGGCCTAAACTTTTTACGCCGGAGCAATATTTCAAAACACAGGAACAGATGTGCACGTTGTTTGAAGACATACCTGAAGCGCTATCAAATAGTGTAGAGATCGCAAAAAGGTGTAATCTGACCATCGTGCTTGGGAAGAACTACCTGCCCCAGTTCCCCACCCCTAACAATGAAAGTCTGGATCTTTATCTTGTCACGCAGGCAAAGATTGGGCTGAACAATCGCTTGCAAGTCCTTTATCCAGAACATGAAGTCCGTGAGTCAAAAAGACCGGTATACGAAGAGCGTCTTATTTTCGAAACCAATATCATCAATCAAATGGGATTCGCGGGCTATTTCCTCATAGTTGCCGATTTTATCAATTGGGCGAAGAACAATGGCGTGCCAGTCGGCCCGGGCCGGGGTTCAGGGGCCGGTTCCGTTGTCGCCTACAGTCTGGGTATTACCGACTTGGATCCATTGCAGTACGCGCTTCTTTTTGAGCGGTTTTTAAATCCAGACCGTGTGTCCATGCCCGATTTTGATATCGACTTTTGTCAGGAAGGCCGCGACCGTGTTATCGATTACGTAAAACATAAATACGGGCCTGCTTCCGTTTCTCAGATTGCAACTTTCGGTACTATGGCTGCAAAAGCCGTCATTCGGGATGTTGGCAGGGTGCTTGACCTTCCGTTTAACTTTGTAGACGGGATCGCAAAACTTATACCAAATGAATTAGGGATATCCTTGAAAGAAGCCTTGGAAAAGGAACCCCAGTTAAAGGAAAGGCAGGAGCAGGAAGAAGAAGTCAAGGAACTGCTTGAGTTGGCATTGCGGCTGGAAGGCTTGACGCGAAACATCGGGATGCATGCGGGAGGGGTGCTTATTTCCCCCGGAAAGATATCGGACTTTACGCCCATTTATTGCCAGGCAACCGGCGAAAATGTGATCAGTCAGTATGACAAGGATGATGTCGAAGCGGTGGGGCTTGTGAAATTCGACTTTCTTGGACTGCGTACCCTTACGATTCTTGATATGGCATTGAAAAATGCAAATGCCCAGCGTGAGCTCGACGGTGAACCGCCACTTGCGTTCGAAACCTTGCCCTTGAAAGACAAGGCGACCTACAGTCTCCTGAAAGCTGCCAATACGACCGCGGTGTTCCAGCTGGAGTCGCGCGGAATGAAAGACATGCTCAAGCAGGCGAAGCCAGACTGTTTTGAGGATATCATCGCTCTGGTTGCCTTGTACCGGCCTGGACCGATGGATTTGATACCTGATTTTTGTCGCAGGAAACATGGTCTGCAGCGTGTCGAATATCCGCATCCGGCTGTCGAACCCATTCTGAAGGAAACCTATGGGATCATGGTGTATCAGGAACAGGTCATGCAGATTGCTCAGGCCGTTGCTGGATATAGTCTAGGCGGTGCCGATCTGCTGCGGCGTGCCATGGGTAAGAAAAAGGCCGAAGAGATGGCCCAGCAGCGGGCCATCTTTATTGAAGGTGCCGTCAAAAATGCAACCCCTGAGAAGCAGGCGGCCGAATTATTCGATCTGATGGAGAAGTTTGCAAGCTATGGTTTCAACAAGTCCCATGCAGCGGCCTACGCACTCGTTGCGTATTACACTGCGTACCTGAAAGCGCATTATCCAGCTGCGTTCCTGGCCGCGACCCTGTCTGCCGATATGAACAATACCGATAATGTCCATGTTTTCTATGATGACTGTGCTGCAAACGGAGTCGAAGTCCTCGCTCCGAACATCAATACCAGTGAATTCCGTTTCAAACCAATCAGCCAAACCCAGGTGCTGTATGGACTGGGTGCCGTTAAAGGGACGGGATGGGCAGCAATTGAGCTCATCGTGGCTTCAAGAGAAAAAGAAGGACCATTTAAAGACCTTTTTGATTTTTGTGCCAGACTGGATTTACGAAAAGTAAATAGAAGGGTCATCGAGTCGCTGATTCGAGCCGGGGCCTTTGACCAAATCGAGTCGAATCGTGCAAGGCTCTTGGCAGGCGTGAGTCTTGCCATCACGGCGGCAGAACAATCTGGCGCAAATCAAGGGCAGAACAACCTGTTTGGAGAAGTGCGGGATAGCGTCGCGCATCAACTTCCTGATATCGCATGCTGGACTGAACAACAACGTCTCCAGGAAGAAAAGAATGCGTTAGGGTTTTTCTTCAGCGGCCATCCTTTCCTGGCGTATAAAAAGGAAATCGCGACTTTTGTAAGGACGTCTCTAGGAAATTTAAAGGCGCAAGAACAGCCTCAACTGCTTGCAGGCATCGTAATGGGTATTCGAATACGAATGACGGCACGAGGTAAAATGGCCATAGTCAGTTTGGATGATGCAAAAGACCGAATCGAAATTGTCGTCGGAAATGAGCTGCTGAATCAATCCCAGCACCTGCTAAGGGAAGATATGCTGCTTATTGTGGAGGGCCGAGTTTCCAATGATGACTTCTCAGGGGGGTTAAGGGTAAACGCCAGGAAGATCTACGATATTCAAACTGCTCGGAACTCGAATGCGAATATGCTTAAGCTATCTTGCAATGGGCAGGCGGATGCAATCAAGCTCCGGGAAATTCTGGAACCCTATTGCATCCGGACTTCAGAAGAAGCCCGCAGGGGGTGTTCTGTCCAAGTCGAATACCATAACAGTCAGGCAAAAGTCGAGATAATGTTGAGTGACCAGTGGCGTGTTCAGCTTCATGATGATTTGATCATGAATTTAAAACGTTGGTTAAGCGAAGAAAACGTAAAAATCCTTTATAATTAAAACGAAATGAATTTAAGGTTATGAGCATGAAGACAAGTTTTCTGGATTTTGAGCAGCCCATTGCAGAGTTGGAATCTAAAATTGAGGAGTTGCGCTATGTGCAAGATGATTCTGCATTGGATATCTCAAATGAGATAGACCAGCTCCAGTTAAAAAACCGGAACCTAACCAAAGAGATCTACAGCAAGCTAACGGCTTGGCAGATTTCGCAGGTTGCTCGCCATCCCCAGCGCCCCTATACCCTGGATTACATACAGGGAATGTTTACAGACTTTGAAGAGCTTCATGGTGATCGTGCCTTTGCAGACGATCCGGCCATCGTAGGAGGCATTGCCCGTTTTGCAGGCGAACCGGTTGTGGTCATTGGCCATCAAAAAGGTCGTGATGTAAAGGAAAGGCAATATAGAAACTTTGGGATGCCAAGGCCAGAGGGCTACAGAAAGGCCCTTAGGCTATATCGAATGGCGGAGAAGTTCGGTCTGCCCATCATTACCTTAATCGACACCCCAGGCGCCTATCCAGGAATTGGAGCAGAGGAAAGAGGCCAATCCGAAGCCATTGCAAGGAACCTCTATGTGATGGCGGAACTTAAAACGCCAATCATCGGTGTGATCATAGGTGAGGGCGGTTCAGGTGGGGCTTTGGCACTGGGTGTGGTCGATCACCTGATGATGCTTCAGTATTCGACCTATTCAGTTATCTCTCCCGAGGGATGTGCCTCCATATTATGGAAAAGCGCGGATCAGGCCTCCGTTGCAGCAGAGACCTTGGCAATCACGGCGCCCAGACTGAAAACGTTAGGTCTGATCGACCGGGTGGTAACCGAGCCGATGGGAGGGGCCCATCGGTCTCCAGAAGAAATGATGCAAACCCTAAAACGAGCCTTGACCGACGAATTGGCTCGTTTGAAAGCGAAAAGTCTGGATCATCTTATTGAACAGCGTTTCGAGCGACTCATGAGCTATGGAAGCTTTAAAGAAGTCAAACCAAAATAATCAATCACTGGAATCGCATCTTTTCTATTCTTAAGAATCATGGGGAATGGTAATCCAACCTAACGAACCTTTATTAAAGCAGGTTGAAGAGGTGATAAGGCCCCTTGACGTGCGTAATAAAAAGCTTTTAATGGCGTTTAGTGGAGGGGTGGATTCACGTGTTCTCCTTGAATGTCTTGCCAATCTCCAGAATACCCTTCATTTCAAGCTGCTTGCCATGCATGTGCATCATGGCCTGAGTCAGAATGCAGACCAATGGGCTGATTTTTGTCAAACAACCTGCAATGCGTTGGATGTTCCGATCGAAATTGTTCATGTCACTATTAACCGGGCTGCCGGAATCGGGATTGAAGCCGTTGCCAGGCAAGCAAGATACGAAGCCTTAGCCAATGCCTCGGCCGATCTTATTGTACTGGCCCATCATAAGGATGATCAGGCAGAGACATTCTTGTTGCAATTGATGCGCGGGGCTGGGGTGAAAGGACTTTCTGCCATGGCCTCGCATGATGATTCTCGCCGACTTGTTCGCCCCTTTCTTGATACTGACAGGTCAGCAATCGAAGCCTTTGCGAAAAAACACGAACTCACCTGGATCGAGGATGAAAGTAATTCCGATGCTCGTTTTGATCGAAACTTCCTTAGGCATCAGATCATTCCTACGTTGCAGGAACGGTACCCAAGTCTCAATAATGTGCTGGCTCGTTCGGCATCGCATATGGCTGAAGCCAGTCAACTGCTCGATGAACTTGCTGAAATCGATGCTAAAGCTTGTCTTCTTGGTAAGCAGCTTAAACTGGAGGCGCTGGCATCCCTGTCGGATACTCGCGCACGAAACCTTTTAAGGTGGTGGCTCGCTTCCAATCAACAACCCTTGCCGAATACGCAACGATTGCAAGAGATGTTACGTCAGCTCATAACGGCAAAATCCGATTCTTTGATCCGTGTGGCCGTTGATGTTTCTGAAAAGGTATATCTCAGACGTTATAAGGATCTGGCCTACATTGACCGCGATACAGAGTCTGAAACCATTTCGTTCGTCTGGAATGGTGAGCCTGAACTTGCTTTACCAGATGGAAGTGTACTTAAGTTTGAAAAAGGAATTGGGTCGGGACTCGCTTATTCGAGGTTGGGAATACAGAAACTCAGAATCTCGCAGCGTGTCGGAGGTGAACGATTTAAGCCTTATCCCAACAAGCCAACTCGAACTGTAAAGCACCTGCTTCAAGAGGCCAACATCCCCCCCTGGTTAAGAAATCGAGTACCAATGATCTATTTTGATGATAAATTGGCTATGATTCCCGGAATCGGCGAGGCTTATGACTTGCAAGCCGGGGAGAAGGAAGACGGGCTGGAAATCAGTTGGTTTTGTCAAGAATAGGCTTAAGCTCTTTCCAAACGGTTTCCATGATCTGGTCCTGGGCTTCAGCCGTCGGATGCAACCCATCGTCCTGAGTCATATCTGATTTTCCTGCAACTCCTTCAAGCAAAAAGGGAACGACCGCTATCTTGTTCTTTTTTGCTAGCTCCAAATAGGAATTTTTGAACTCTTCCGTATAACGGAGGCCATAGTTAGGAGGGATCATCATTCCCAGCAACAGGATTTTTGCATGGTGCTTTTTGCAAACTTGAATCATTTCTTGCAAATTATTTTGCATATCCTTTACGGGAAGACCTCGAAGTCCATCGTTAGCACCAAGTTCGATCAAAACGACACGAGGAAGGTATTTACTTACGGCAGCATCGATTCGGCTCAATCCACCACTGGTGGTTTCGCCACTGATGCTGGCATTGAAGACTTTAAAAGGATACCCTTGCTTGCTAATCCGCTCGCCAAGCAAATGCACCCAGCTTTGGTTAACAGGAATGCCATAGGCCGCTGACAAGCTATCACCAAATACGAGCAATGCGGGTGAGGCATGTGAAGCCGGGG
>CAIPBJ010000116.1 GCA_903863255.1 uncultured Methylophilaceae bacterium | reverse complement strand
GAACCAAGTGAACGATTGCTTGAACGCAGGATCATCCCATCTGCTGGCTATCCATCCGGAATAATGGACCAACCTTAAGGTTCTCAATGCCTCGATCAGATGCAGCTCCTTGAAGTTGAAGTCATAAAAATCGGCATATCCTAACAGAATCTCCTGGAACTGCTCCGACATGTCTTCATGGGTTCCAGAAAGCATCATCCACAGATCCTGTATGGCGGGCCCCATGCGACAATCATCGAAATCCACAAAGTGCGGACCTAGGTCTGTCCATAAAACATTACCCATATGACAATCGCCGTGAAGTCGAATAGTGCTTACGTCCCCTGCACGTTCAAAACAACGCAGTACCCCATCCAAAGCGAGCTTAAGCACACTGTTGTATGCGGGGATCAAATCTGCCGGAATGAACCCGTTGTCCAGAAGAAATCGGCTTGGTTCAATTAAAAAGCTTTCAACCGATATTACAGGACGGAATTCAAATGGCTTGATGGCGCCTAGCGAATGAATCCGGCCAATAAAGCGACCAATCCATTCAAGCACGCCTTCCCTGTCAAGATCCGGTGCACGGCCTCCATGTTTTGGGAATACGGCATAGCGAAAACCACGATAATGACAAAGGCTCTTGAATCCATCAAAGAGGATGGGCGCAACGACAGGGATCTCATTTTCGGCAAGTTCATTAAGAAAGCTATGTTCTTCGAGAATCTGCTGATCATCCCAGCGATTGGGCCTGTAAAACTTGACGACCAGACTAGGGCCACTTTCGACACCTACCTGGTAGACCCGGTTCTCGTAGCTATTGAGTGCAAGTAACCTTCCATCTGCTGCAATCCCCATACTCTCTATGGCGCTCAGGATCAAATCCGGGTCTAATGCATAAAAAGGTAAAGTCTTGTCACTCATGAAGTGATTATATTTGAATACTGGCTGCTAAAACCCTTTACTTAAGAAAAGGCTTGAATTTTTCGAGAATTTCTTCTGACTCAGGTTCGACATCGCTGCTAAAAGCATATATCTGCTTACCTCCTGGCAAAATCAGATACTTATAAAAATTCCACATCGGAGGCTGCATGGTGGAGTTTGCCAGTTGTTTGTATAAGGGATTTGCATTCACGCCGACCACTGAAGACTTACTCATCATTGGAAATTGGACAGAATAGGTCTTTAGGCAAAAGTCGCCTATTTCCTTATTGGTGCTCAACTCCTGATTAAAATCGTTTGAAGGGAATCCAATGACTACCAGCCCCCTGTCTTTGAATTTCTTATAAATGGACTCCAATCGGTCAAATTGCGGCGTGAACCCGCATTTACTTGCCGTGTTTACAACCAGAAGCGGTTTATCCTGAAAATCACAGAAATTGATCTTTTCGCCTTTCAGTGTAACGAACTGATGATTATAAATATCTGGACATGCTGCCATTACGTTAAAACACAATGCCATCAAAATCACCCCCAACAAAAACTTAAGCATACTTAACCTCTCATTAAACTTCAAAATGTTCCAAATCCATTCTAAATGTGACACCACGGTTTGATTTTTGTTCACTTAACAAAAAGGCCACGTTTAAGTGGCCTTATCAACAAAAACGGGTTTAGCTTAAGGTCAACCCTGCAAATTGGTAATTCTGGATACTTCCCCAGATCATTAACGTACAAACCATTAAGAAACCCCATGCGATCACACCGGCCATCAACACTGCACCAAACAGCAACAAGGCATGACCTTTTTCATTGATTCTGAAAACGACCGGTATTCCATAAAATATGAACCCTGCTGAAGCCATCATTGCCAAAGCCGTTACACCAATATTCAATAAGGCATTGGGGATCAATAGGAAGATAGGTGACAACCATAAGGGAGTCGGTGCCACTGCGGATAGAATGAAGGCTTCTTTAAAACTAGGGTGAGCATCTGCCACTTCAGCCAATTGACGAACAACCATGGCCATTATCGGGACGACAATCAACTGGACGAGAAAAAAAGCCACAACGACCAGAAGTATCCTGTTACTTGTAAGAAAGTTAGCCAGTACATCCGAATGATTATGACTGGAAAGAAATATCATGAGTGGTGGAATAAATGAAAATGGGATGACATGAAGCAAGTAAAGCCTATGTACGCTTGGATTGCTTCCAATCAAATCCTTCCAGCCCTGTGTCGGAGAAAAAAACAATCGAAATAAGGTCACAATATTCATAGTTCCTCGCTTGTCGTAATTATTAAGTTATTAAAGGCACAGGTATTACACTAACAAAGTTTAGGTATAAATAGAAGAAAATATACCCCTAAAAGTCAAATTACAGTTTTTAAGGCCGGTTGATTTGCACCTACACGAGTGCATGTCATATCATAGCGAACTTAATCTCTTTTCAAGCATAAGGTTAGCCGTGTCAAAAATTGTTGTTGCCGCATTATACAAATTCGCGAAACTCCCTGACTATAAGGAATTACAACCCGGTTTACTTGATTTTTGCATCGAACAAAAGATTAAAGGTACGTTATTACTGGCTGAAGAAGGAATCAACGGCACGGTCGCCGGAAGCCGTGAATCGATTGATGCACTTATTTCATACCTCAAGTCAGATTCCCGTCTAGTGGACCTGGAACATAAAGAATCCTTTTCTGACGATATGCCTTTTTACCGGATGAAGGTGAAACTGAAAAAAGAAATCGTCACACTGGGTGTAAAAGGGATCGATCCAAACTATAAAGTCGGCAAGTATGTTTCCCCAAAGGACTGGAATAGTCTGATTTCAGATCCTGATATCGTCCTTATCGACACCCGAAATCAATACGAATACGATATTGGCAGCTTTAAAGGCGCACTGGATCCCAAAACAAGCACATTTAGGGAATTTCCGGATTACGTCAGTAAGAACCTGGATCCAAAAAAACATAAACGTGTAGCGATGTTCTGTACGGGTGGCATACGCTGCGAAAAGGCAAGTTCATTCATGATTGAACAAGGCTTCGAGGAAGTCTACCATCTGCAGGGAGGCATACTGAAGTATCTTGAAGAGATCCCTAAAGAAGAAAGCCTGTGGGAAGGGGAATGTTTCGTATTTGATATGAGAGTGGCAGTAAAACATGGATTGGAAGTTGGGGAGTACGATCAATGTCATGCCTGCCGTCATCCTTTGTCACCCGAGGAGATGAAGTCGGAATTTTATCTTGCGGGTATTTCATGCCCACACTGTTTTGACAAGCTATCAGAAGAAAAACGCGCCAGCGTTAAAGAAAGACAAAAACAAATCATGCTTGCCAAACAACGCGGTGAAGAACATATCGGTAAAGTATTGCCCAAGATCAAGAAAACAGACTAAGGAATCAGGCTTCCTTGAAGGTAACGGTTATCTTGGTCCCTATGCCACTTTCAGGGGTTTCCAAATCGATCGTTGCATTATGAACCTGGACGATGTCAGCTACTATCGCCAAACCAAGCCCGCTCCCATCCTGACCATTGTTCGCGACCCGATAAAAACGCTCAAACACCTTATCCCTCTCAAGAAGGGGGATCCCCAATCCATTGTCGATCACCGATAAAACGATATTCTCGAGTTCTTTGTGCAACTCGACCGTTATCTTGCCATCTTTGGGCGTATAACGAATCGCATTATCAAGTAAGTTATAAACCAATTCCTGTAACTGAATCACATCGCCCAAAATTACATACTGCCCCTCTTCGCATTCAAATCCTAAATCGATATTCTTTCTGTCTGCAGCGGATACCATATCCGCTGTGACATCTGAAACCAATTTCTTGAGATTCACATGAGCAAATTCAACATAGCGTTTTGCCTCTGGTTGGGTCCTTGCCAACGCGAGCAGCTGGTTGACGAGATGCACGAGTCTTTGACCGCTTTTCGCCATGCTTGCTAGACTTTGTTCAAGTTCTTCCGGTTTTTTCTCGTCCTGGGCAAGTTCGATTTGAGCCAATAATCCAGCCAACGGCGTTCTTAGTTGATGTGCCGCATCGGCAATGAACTGGTTCTGTGACTCCAGCAAGTTCTGCATTTGCGCCATCAACAGATTGATGGAAGTGACAAGCACACGCACCTCATCAGGTATCCCAGGCAAGTCGACCCTGCTCAAATCCCGATGCGACCTCTTAGATAAGGCACTTTGCAGGGCCCAAAGCGGTTGCAAGCCGCGCCCGATACCCGACCATGTAAGCAAAAATACCGCCAGCAAAAGTATCACCTGAGGTATAACGATTCCCAATAAGATCTGACCGGCCAATCGAGTTCGCTTGTTGAGTGTTTCGGCAACCTGGATACGAACCTTCCGGGTACTTTTATTGCTGACTATATCCAATACATTAGAGGCAACCCGAACGATCTGGCCATCAATTACCGCGAAATAAAAATAGGTATCCAAATTATCCTGGTTTTTATCAAAAACCAATTCTTTATCGCCCCCAATGAAATTGCCATCCATATCTCTGACGTTGTAATACATCTTATCAAACTGGTCAGATAAAATAATTCGTCTGGTTTCATCATTGAGTTCAGGCTTCTGGTCGGGATGCGACTGATTGATCAGCTGCGAGACGTCGTGGGTGGTATCCACGAGACTATGGTCAAAGGCATTTTTCTCGAAATGCATTGCGATTCGATAAAGGATAGTCGAATCGATCAAAATAAGCAGAAACAACGGTATCAATAGCCATTTCAACAATTGCCTGCGTATCGATCGACGAATCATGGTTCGATTTCTTTCTCCAGCATGTAGCCGAGACCTCTTACGGTACGAATGCTAATCTTGTAAGGTTCGAGTTTTTTACGAATCCGATGCACATAGACTTCAATTGCGTTATTACCGACATCTTCATCCCAGTTGAAGAGATTCTCGATCAAGCTCTCCTTGCTCACTACACGCCCGTGTCGAAGTATCAAGAGCTCCAGCACGCCCAATTCCCTCTGAGAAAGGTCCAGTCTCTCACCTGAGACCGTAACATACCTTTCTTTTGTGTCCAGGCTCAATTCACCAAAATCCACGGACGAACTGGTAACCTGATGAGTTCGCCTTATCTGAGCACGCAAACGTGCTTCCAATTCAGGCAATTTAAATGGTTTAGTAAGGTAGTCATCCGCACCTAAATCCAATCCCTGGATACGGTCGTCAACGCCTTCTCGAGCTGAAATGATCAGAACTGGCACCAGTATCTTCCGTTGCCGAAGTCGTCGTAACACTTCCAATCCATCCATTTTAGGCAACCCAAGATCAAGAACGACACCGTCGTAAACTTGTCCATATAGCGCAAGATCAGCATCATTGCCATCTTTTGCCCAATCAACGGCATAGCCCGATTTAATAAGAGAGCGGCTGATCGCATTTCCAAGCGCGTCATCGTCCTCCACGAGCAAAATACGCATCGAACTCCTTCCGAGATTCTGTTCTTATAAAAAATACCATGTAAATAATATATCAAGATACACCCAAAATGCGTGGAACACCGCAAATTAAGAATAAGAAACGTACGATCAATTTTGACAGCTCAGGTCAATCACAATAATTCTTGCGCCGTAAGGATATTGTAAGCCTTAAAACATATGATACAAAAAAACTAAAAGGACGAACTATGCTTTTCATTGTAGATTTTGATGGAACAATCTCCGTAAAAGACACCATTGACGCCATGTTGGAGCGTTTTGCCGATCCAAGCTGGGAAGATATTGAAGCGCAATGGCTTGCAGGTGACATCACGGCTGTCGAGTGCATGTCTCAGCAGATCAGGATGGTCAAGGCTGACAATGTCACGCTTGAAGGCTTTTTTCGTGGCATCCAATTGGACGCCAGCTTTCTGCCCTTTTACCAGCACGTAAAGCGATTTGCCAAAGTTGCGATTGCCAGTGATGGATTGGACCATGCAATTAAAGTCGCGACCCGAAACGCAGCATGGCCTGAAATTCCAATTTATGCCAATCATTTAAACTTCGTTCCTGATGGAATCGAGATGTCGTTCCCGCTCCGTAAACAAGATTGCAAAGGCGGAAACGGGATGTGCAAATGCAGTGTAGCCAAGAATCTGGCTGCAGAGTCCGGTGGCCCCATCGTTCTCATAGGCGATGGAAAATCTGATGCATGCCTTGCCAAGTATGCGGACATCGTATTTGCCAAAGGATCACTTATCAAACATTGCGAAACGAACGATATCAAACATTATCGCTTCCAGACATTTGCAGACGTTCTTGCGATCATCAAAAAATGGCCAAGCATCCCTCAAAAGCAACACGAAGCACTTTTTGCTTAAGCTAAAACTTACACATAACGTTATTACCACGAAAGATTGTTTATGGATAAAAAAATCATCGAGATTCTTGATAAGAATAACAAATACTGCTCCCATGGCGATACCGTCAATTATGCGGATCCTCCAAAGGTATTTGAAGGTTGTGAAGGAAGTTTTCTGTTCGATGAAAACAACACACCTTATCTCGATTGGCAAATGTGGTATTCGGCGGTTAACTTCGGTTACAAGAATAAACGAATCAGCGATGTATTAAGAAAGCAAATTGACACCTTGCCTCAACTGGCAAGTCAGTATCTTCACAAAGAAAAAGTCGATCTTGCCGAAATCATCTGCAAATACATGGAAGACAAATACGGCGTGAAAGGACGCGTTCATTTTAATGTGGGCGGCGCCCAAGCTGTTGAGGATTCAATCAAGGTCGTACGTAACCATACGGGCAAAACTCACCAGTTCGCGTTTATGGGAGGCTACCATGGACGTACTTTAGGTGCTTCTGCCATCACTTCTAGCTACAGGTACCGCCGTCGTTTTGGTAACTTTGCTGATAGGGCACACTTCGTGCCTTACCCATATTGCTTCCGTTGTCCATATGACATGAAGGTTGAAACCTGCGATACCTATTGTCATAAGGAATTCGAGAAGCTGTTTGAAACTGAATATCAGTCATTCTGGGACGAGAAATCGAAACAGTGTGAATTTGGCGCGTTTTACATTGAGCCATTGCAAGGTACTGGTGGCTACATCATTCCTCCAGAAGGTTACATGAAAAAGCTTCAGGAAAGCCTGAAGAAACGTAACATCCTGCTTGTTGCTGATGAAATCCAAATGGGTGTCTATCGAACAGGTAAATTATGGTCATGGGAAAACTTTGGTATCGTCCCTGATATTTTTGTTTTTGGTAAGGCTATTACCAATGGATTGAATCCGTTATCCGGTATATGGGCACGTGAAGAACTGATCTCTCCCGAGAAGTTTCCACCCGGATCGACCCATTCGACATTCGCATCCAACCCATTAGGCACGTCTGTCGCGCTTGAAGTCATGAAAATGACGCAAGAGAATGATTTCGAGCCAGAAATTCGAGCAAGGGGCGCCTATTTCCTTAAACGAATTCAGGAACTTAAGTCCCGTTGGAAAGTGGTTGGCGATGTGAGCGGGCTCGGACTGGCTCTGCGTATTGAACTCTGCACAAACGATGGATTCACTGCAAGTCGACAACTGGCAGACCGTATGTTCAACGAAGGACTAAAGGGCGATTTACTTGTTGGTGACAAGAAATACGGTCTGGTTCTCGATATTGGCGGATACCAAAAGAACGTTATTACCTTGGCGCCTTCATTGCTCATTACCGAAGAAGAAATCGACCTTGGAATTCATTTGTTTGAAATGCTATTGCGTCGCTGCGGAGCTGAATAGTTTGATGGCTTTGATTAAAGTTTATAACGCATTAGTCCCTATCGGAGGCATCGTTTGAATCCTTCAATTGACGAATTATTGGGTCCGAACGGATTTATTGACCGCAGGGGCAAGACAGCCGTACTTCTCATTCATGGTTTGACAGGCACCCCTTCGGAAATGAAACATTTTGGAAGGGTCTTGGCCAGAAAAGGACTGACTGTTGCATGTCCTGAGATGGCAGGGCATTGTGCGTCCATTGAAGCGCTTCGTGCTACCACATGGAAAGATTGGTACAACTCCATGGATGCTGCTTTTGAAGCGTTAAAACGTGAATACGATCAAGTTTTCGTTGCAGGACTTTCTATGGGTGCACTGATTGCGCTTTTACTTGCATCTGAAAAAAAATCGCGTGTAAGTGGCATTATCCTGCTCTCTGCGACGTTCTTCTACGATGGCTGGAATGTTCCAAGACTGAGACGCAAACTGCTGCTTCCAATCGTACTTTATACTCCACTTAAATATTTCTTAAGTTGGGAAGAAACAGCTCCTTATGGTATAAAATGCGAACGAACCCGAGCATTGGTCGCTGCTATTTTAGACAACAAGGATTCTAAAACAGCAGACAAGATAGGATACTTTAAGACTCCAGCCACAGTGATACTTGAGAGCGTAAGATTAATCGGTGCTGCTCGCAAATGTCTAAATGGGGTAATATCACCGACGCTGATCGTACACTCAACGGAAGATGATATGGCAAGTCTTAAAAATGCGCATTTTGTTGAAGAGCGTATTTCTGCAAAGCACATTGAAACTATGTTTGTTGATGACACGTACCATGTTTTAACGCTTGATAAGCGTAAAGACGATATTGCACGGCGCGTCGCTAAATTTTGCGAGCATCTCGCAACTTTAGATACTAATAACACTACAGCCGCTCACGCCTGAAAGGAAATGATCTATGGAAGATACCATGGAAATTATTAAACAAATGATTGCAAATAAGCTTGAGATTGACCCCTCGACTCTCAATCCTGCAAGTACCCTAACAGAAATTGGTCTGGATTCATTGGATACCTTCGACATCATTTTCGAAGCTGAAGATAAATTCAACATCAAGGTTCCAAATGACCAGGTTGACCTGTCTACATTGCAGGATGTAGTGAATATGCTGGATCAACTTATCAAAACTCAACACGCAAGTTAGGTAATAATGACAATAAAACGACGTCGCGTTGTTATTACTGGGTTAGGCATAGTTTCACCCTTAGGTAACTCTCCCGAAACATTCTTCAATAAAATCATTGCCGGCATATCAGGAATCGGTCCGCTGAAAGCAGATTTTGTTGAGTTATTGGATACCAGGATCGCTGCTCAGGCTGATTTCAATGGTACCGATCATTTTAGCAAACAACAACTTGCCTTGATGGATCGGGTAAGTCAATTTGCTTTGTATGCAGCCAATCAGGCTGTAGCCGATTCGGGCCTTTCATTTCCAGATTTGGATTTAAGACGTGCGGGTGTCTATATTGGGACCGGAATGGGAGGCGCCTCCTCCACTGAAGAAGGTTACGTGCGACTATACAAGGAACAATTAAAAAGACTCAAGCCATTTACAGTGCTGATGGCGATGAACAATGCAGCCGCAGCGCAGATCGCGATGGAATATTCCTTACAAGGGCCCAATATGACATTTTCGACAGCGTGTGCTTCATCCGCTGTCGCTATAGGTGAAGCCTACAGACAGATACAGTACGGTTTAACTGACGTGATGCTTGCAGGCGGAACCGAAGCCTTGCTAACTTTTGGAACAATCAAGGCATGGGAAGCATTAAGAACACTTGCGCAGGAAGACCCATCCAATCCAGCGAATTCTTGCAAACCTTTTGCTGCAGATCGAACAGGACTTGTTCTAGGCGAAGGTGCTGCCATTCTTGTTCTGGAAAGTTATGAAAGCGCAAAGGCTCGTGGCGCTAAAATATACGCTGAAGTGTCAGGCTATGGGACATGTAACGATTCGGGCCACATCACGCAACCATCTATGGATGGTCAAGCTAATGCTATCGAAGCCGCCCTTGCCAGCGCAAATCTGCAGGCAGATGCGATTGGGTACATCAACGCACATGGAACAGCAACCGTTCTGAATGATGCTACAGAAACGTTAGCGATAAAGAAAGTGTTTGGAAATGAAACCAAAGTCCCTGTTAGCTCAACGAAGTCCATGCATGGGCATTTGATGGGTGCAGCAGGTGCCGTTGAAATTCTGGCTACGGCCTTAGCATTAACAAACGAATTATTGCCACCTACAATCAATCTGAACAATCCTGATCCTGCATGCGATCTTGATTATATTCCCAATGTAGCCAGGAAAAGTCCGAATATTGGTCATGCAATGGCGAACTCTTTTGCATTTGGTGGAACAAGTGGTGTTCTCATCTTAAGTCATAGCCGCATGCTATGACCTAAGACAAATACCATTTATCAAGCAACTAGTTAATAGTAGGATCTGGCTTCAACTTCAGCCTTATTGAATACAACACCAACGAGATTGATATTTGATATCAATCGCATCGTTTCCTGAATTTCTTCCTCTTTGCTCATACCATCTGCGATCACTAAAAGCGCACAGTCTACCTGAGGCAAGAGTACTAACGCGTCATCTGCATTTAAAAGAGGAGGTAAATCAAAAATGATGACCCGTGAATCGTATCTTTCCTTTAAGTCCTCTACAAGATTAAGGACAAGTTCAGAAGAAAGATTCTCTGAAGATTTTAGAACAGGTCGATTGGTTGGCAAGACAACCAAATGCGGAATGCTCGGATTGACCATGGCTTCCGGTACTTCTGCTTTTCCCTCAAGAATATCATTGATGGATTTGTCAGTTTTGAGTCCGAGGTAATTTGCAACTTGAGGCCGCCTCAAGTCAAAATCCACTAATGCTACTGTCTTATGGGGTTGTTGAGCAATACTGATTGCAAGGTTGATTGCAATAACAGTCTTACCTGCTTCCGGTGTAGGTGAAATAATAGCCAATGTCTTCCAGTTGTTTTCTTCCATCTTCTGAAGAACTTGGGTTCTAAGCGAATCGATCACCCAACTTAGAGCATCTGTCTTATTTAAAGATACGATTCGGTTTTTTAGCAACGTATCAGGATTGATTTTGACGACTTTTGTTTCAGTATAAACAATTGAATCCAATGGATTACTGATTTCCTTAAGCGACTTTGTCGACTTACGAGTCCGTACCGAAGTTGCTTTACGTCTTCTAGGCTCTGTTCCACTTTGCTTTTTTGCCTTAGCAATGGCATCTCTAATTTTTTCCATACAAAGCCTTAAATTAAATCCTATATCTGTCTATCATTAATCGATAAATCACTTGGGCATAAAATTAATAACTACGATAATCTCAATAACCAGCAATACAATAAAGGCTATCGCTAACTGTCTGATATTTTTCTTCCTGAGAGCAATGTCCCTTTCACCCTCAACGAAAGGTATGACAACCAATGGTTGCATACCCAGCAAGACAGTCAATGGACCAACGCCTCTTACCCTGCTATCGATGTTTTCCATCAGAAAAGCGAATCCGAACGAACCAACTAGCGCCAGGATGAAGCCAACAGCAAGGATTTTCTTACGATTGGGTTTAATCGGCTTTTCTGGTTTTTGAGGGGCTTCGGTCAGGGTAAACCGTTCACCTTTGTTTTCAGTTTCCATCTTTTGATTCATTTGAGCACTGTTTTGCTTATTCTTGATGTCTTCATAGCTGGCTTTAGCGGCATCATACTCACGCATGATCGTACCTAACTCACCTTCTACTTGGGGCGTCTCGATTACCTGCCCTTCTAACTGAGCCATCTTTGCATGCAGCGACTTTTCCTGGCTTGTGAGAGATAACAACCTGGCATTGGCGTTATCAATCTGACCTTGTATCTTGTCAACAACTGCATTCTGAGCGACAACTGCAGGGCTTTCCGTAGTTGCATCGGATTTTGTTGAATTCTTCTCCAGATTGTCGATCTTGCGTTGCAAAACATGCAAGGTTGGATGATCAGGGCTGTAAATCGCACTTAACTTGGCATATTCCGCTTTCAGCTTATCAAGTTCATTATCTGGATTAGGCTGGGCTGCAGTATTGGTTTGTTGTAATCCAACACCGGCTTTTGCAGATGTCAGTTCAATTTCCAAAGTCCTTATCTCACCTTGGGTCGTCGTAATATCACGCTGAATATCTCTTAGATCCTCTTCCGCACGGGTGAGGTTCGCCATCTGCACTTCCATATTTTGAGGAAGGGATCCAGAATGACGTGCTTTATAGGCAGAAAGATTGGCTTCAATCTTCTGAAGCTCAGCCTTCTTCTTTTCAGCCTCGGCGCTCAGAAAGTCTGATGTTTCTGTCGCACGCTCGTTTCGTTCCTTTACGTTCTCATTCAGGAACAGATCGATTAGTTCTTGAGTTACTTTGTAAGAAATATCGGCATCATGACTATCGTATGCGATAGTAAAAGCGAAAGCTGATTTTTGCGCCCATTGTCCTGCATCGGCCTCTAAAAGATCAATCTGGATATCTTTTCTAAGGTTATCCGTCATTTCCTCAGTTGTTAATTCTTTTTTGGTTAAATCAAAAAGCTGGTATTTCTTGATGATATTGAGCAGACTTTCCCTGGACAATACACGTTGCTTGATTATTTCGATTAGTTGAGCCGGCTGGATCTTATTCGCCTGAGCTGTTTCCGTGATGATAGCCTGCTGAGACTCGATAAGTATCGTTCCAGAAGTCTCGTAGATGGGAGGAATGACAATTGAAGCCACAACGGTTAAAGAAAATATAAAAAGGAAAATTGCCGCAATATGCAATCCCCTCCTCTTGAAAATTGCAATGTAGTCGCTTACTGTTAGCTCGTATTCGCCAGCCATTTTACACTTGCCTTACTTTTAGAAATTTAAATTATTGTATATGACGGAGAAACCAACAACGCTACCAATTCCTTTTAGACCAGCGTTATCGACTTCGCGATGCGCTGCTGTGAGCCTTAACTGCCAATTCTCGGTTACTTGATGATTCATATAGGCTGAGATTTCATGATATTGGAAATTTGTATTATCGCGGGATCTTCTAACGAACAAATCCGCACCAACCGTATCTTTCTCACGAATATTATATGAAGCCCCTGTAAGTAGCACATCAGCTAAAACATAACCACCGATACCCACTGGGTCATCAGAACGACTTAAATCCAGGTATGAATGAATCTTGTCTTCAGCATAATCAACTCTGATGCCGCCTAAAATATCATCATTCGACTGGAATCCATCGTATGAAAAGTAAGCTCCTCTTAACTTCAAAGTAAGCTTCTCGCTTAGTTTGGCAGTCACACCTGCACCAACTTCCTTATAATTGATGTAGTCACCGGATCCGTTATCAAATTTGTAGTAGGAATATTTTGCATCGACAAAAGGAGCATAGATATCAGAATATTCATATACCAAAGAAGGTGTCACGGTACTTAAATTGTAGTTAGGCACATTTGCTGTGTTTTGGTACCTGATTTCCTGATGATCCAAACCAACCAGGAATTTTAATTTATCACTGAAGTCCTTTATCAAGTCACCACCGATAACTGCATTCTTGCGCGTTCCATCCGTTGTTGTGACGATACCCGTTGTAATGATCGTATTATTAATCACCGTTGACTGTTCAGAATAACCTGCTCTGAGGCCAAAAGAACCTGATTCGAATTCGTGCCTCCAGAAACCCCTTATGTCCGGATCTTCACGATTGGCTACTTGGTTGGTGTTAGAACTTCTTTGTAAATTGATTAGGCCATTTACATTCCAAGTATTGGAACCATCCTGAATGTTAATTCCGTATGAAGGCGTAGCAATATACCTCCATGCTCCTGTTTGAGAAGTAGCAAGAAGCGGGTTCGAATCATACTGGACTTCACCAGTTGCAGAAACCTGCTGGGTAATCTCAGCAGCTTGAATATTATGCGTTAGGGATACAGATATAGACCCAAATATCAAACAACTGATACTTGTTCGAAGTATATTTTTTTGCATTCACATCACCCTTTTTTGTACAGCAGATAGTATGCCACTGATGCGTGACATTTTTCCGTATTATACATATTTTAGGGAACTAATATGGTATCGCCAGCATTTAATAATATATTACTGTCCAAATCTTCACCCGAAAGTAATTTTTCATATGGAATTGGAATGACTTTCTGACCAGCTGGCGTTTTTCTTATCACGATAATCTTGTTCAAGGTAGCAAATTTATCAAAGCCTCCTGCCTGACTTAGCGCCTGAAGAACGGTGATTGGTCCACTCAGGACAACCGGACCTGGCTTAATCACCTTGCCAAGAACGTAAGCTGTATTGCCTTCTACGCCTGTGACAATTACGGTCACATGGGGCTCAGGAATGTATTTCTTTAATTTTTCGGCGATTCGTGCTTCCACATCCGGACTTGATAGACCAGCAACCTCGATACGACCTGCCAAAGGAAAGGTGATGCTTCCGTCTGGCAACACTTTGGCCTCTACCTTCTGAAGGGTATCTTCACCCCATACCGATACTTGTATGACATCACCCTGATTCAAGTGATAACCACCGACGCCGTCTGCCAAACCAACGTTCGCAAAGAAGATTCCAGCAAAGGTAAACCATAAGCTTATTAATAATTTTGTTTTCATATGCACCTTTAAAAGAGAATAAAACATAGTTTTAGATTGAACTTACATTTATATTAAATTATGCCACACAGATACGGATTTCAGCGGCCACTTTAACAATATGGTCTTTTTTTCTCAATAGTCCAATTAGACTATCAGATCAATTTCTACAAAAGGTCCACCCAAAAAAAGATTATTTCAGTGCACGAATAGACGGGAGATTCCTCCACCAACCGAACGCATCCATCCCGCATCCAAAGACATATCGATTGGGTACTTTCAGCCCCACGAAATCCGCCTTGATTGGTTTTGAAATTTCCAGGTCTTTTTCAACAAGGACGGCAATGATCACGTTTGCAGCCCCACGTGCTAGACACTTACTTTTGATAGCGGCAAGTGTATGACCTTCGTCAAGAATATCGTCAAGAAGTAGAACCGTTCTGCCTTTCACATTTTCTCTTGGTTCGACCTTCCAAATTAATTCCATCCCTTGCGTCTGATTATGATATCGACTGGCCTGCACATAATCGAATTCCAGGGGAAAATTGAGTTTGGGGAGCAACTGTCCAGAAAAAAACACAGCACCTCCCATGACGCACATGACTAATGGCACTTTATCTGAAAGTTCCGATGTAATTTGTTCTGCGATTTTATTTATCGCCTCATTCACTTCTTCCGATGAATAAATCAATTCGGAATCACTTATCAAATCATCGGGATTGGAATCCTTATTCAATCTATGTTAATGCCTTTAATTGGATTAATGAATAGTGGAAGATCTTGAAACTAAGGCTGAAGAATTGTATTCGATTGCATTGGAATTGATATCACCCACATATTCTTCAACCCACAATTTAAGCTCCTCTTTTATCCTTGACTCGTCCTTATCTGATAATGACTCAAGCCATTTCAATAACGACTCCACCCAAGGACCATCTACATTTCGTGCTATGGCTATTCTCAACTTTTCGTGAGGTGTAGGCAAGCTATGTTCATCATCAGCCAGTAACTCTTCATATAACTTCTCTCCCGGCCTTAGGCCGGTATATTTAATATCGATCTCATTCTCTTGGAAACCGGACAATTTGATCATATCCCTTGCCAAATCAACGATCTTAACTGACTCTCCCATATCCAGAACAAAAATTTGCGCCCCATTGCCCATTAATCCAGCCTGAATAACCAATTGAGAGGCTTCAGGAATTGACATGAAATATCTAGTTATTTCAGGATGCGTTACTGTTACAGGACCACCATTTGCAATTTGCTCACGAAACTTTGGAATGACGCTTCCGCTGCTGCCCAGCACATTACCAAATCGAACCATAACGAACTTGGTCCCGGCTTTTTCCTGCAAACCTTGGCACACCATCTCGGCAAGGCGCTTGCTTGCTCCCATCACATTCGTAGGATTGACCGCTTTATCAGTAGAAATAAGAACTAATTTATCCACGTTAAATTTCTTGCAGAGTCTTGCCAATTGATATGTACCATTTACATTGTTATTGAGTGCCTCAACAACATTCTCATGCTCCATCATCGGAACATGTTTATAGGCCGCTGCATGATAAACCATGTTTGGGTGGTACTTGTTGAAAACATTATCCAATCGCTTCGTATTCTTAACATCTGCAACAATATATAAAATTTTTGTAACTAAGTTGTATGCAGAAAATTCCTGCTCAAGTCGATAGAGTGATAATTCAGAAATATCCAAACAAACTAATACATCCGGTTCGAATTTAAGTATTTGTCTGCATAATTCGGATCCAATTGACCCCCCCGCTCCAGTAATAAGTATGGAATGGTTTTTAATTAAATCTTGTAAACCTCGAGTATCAAGTTTAACCGGTTCTCGACCTAGCAAATCCTCAACTTCAACTTTTCGAATTTGGGAAACACTTAATTTCCCGCTTATTAAGTCGTCAATCGAAGGGATCGTTAGGACACTTAACCCAAGCTTATTGGCAAGTTCTATCGCTCGCTTCTTATTCGCGAATTGTGATTGGCTAAAAGCCAGAATAACATGTGTAGCTTTAGTATTTGTAGCAAATTTAGGCATCTCTTCGATTGCCCCAAGTACAGGTATTCCCTTCAG
>CAIPBJ010000115.1 GCA_903863255.1 uncultured Methylophilaceae bacterium | reverse complement strand
TCTTGCATTAAAAAATCGAGTTTTTTTCCAACTAAGCTTTCCTTTTCAAGTATCCGTCTTACTTCATTGAGATGCACGCTCAATCTTGTTAACTCTTCGTCCACATCCATTCTTTGTGCATATAGAACCAATTCTTGTTGTATTCTTTCCTGATCAAGCGATTTTAAGTTCTCTTTCAACTTGGCTGTCAATTTATCCTGGTAGGTTTTTATCTGCATAGGCAACAGAGGTTTTAGTTGATCGATCTGATTTTCAATCTCCACCAAGCGCTCAAGAATGATCCCTTTTAATTTCTCACCCTCACGGGCCTTAGCATTTAACAAATCGACGATGGCAAGGCTTAAAAAGGATTTAAGATCTGCTTCCAACATTTTATTATCTATAGCTTGATTAATAAGGACCCCAGGCCAATGAAGAATCTCGGATACGGTCAAAGATGGACTCGTTGGAAAATGCTGGAATACCGAATTAGACAATTTGGCAAGTTCACTCAATATATTCAAGTTTAACTCAGCGCTTTTGTCCATACTCATGGTTTGCATTAAGCTAATCCTGATTTCAACTTTACCCCGTCCTAATTTCTGTCCAACAAAATCCCTTACAAAAGGCTCAAAGCTTCGAAAGTGTTCATCTAATTTGATATGTGTTTCCAAATAACGGTGATTAACTGAACGCAGCTCTATGAGTATCTTTCCATAAGCCGTATCTCTTTCTAATGTTGCAAATCCAGTCATGCTGTAGATCATTTGTACTGTTTTCCTTCTTTTTTCAATTAATAATCAATCTATTTAAAACATAGTATCAAATTCAACTAAATTCATGCCAAAATAACTAACCTTAAAGTGAATTGACAGTTCATGACATCTACTATACAAGAATGGTAACCACTCAAAACTTAGCATTACCTAAAGGCCACAAACTTCAGGGCTACGAAATTAGAAAAGTCCTTAATACCGGTGGATTTAGTTTTGTTTATATCGCACATGATAAAAACAATAAGACCGTTGCTATAAAAGAATATCTTCCAACTGAACTAGCTCTCCGAACAGACGGTGTAAATGTTTGTGTTAGCTCGCCTGAAGCAGCCGCAAGTTTTCGCCATGGGTTGAAATGCTTTTTTGAGGAAGGCAGGGCGCTAGCAAATATTGAGCATAAGAATATTGTTCGGGTTATAAATTTCTTTCGTGCAAATGATACTGTCTATATGGTAATGAAGTATGAACGAGGCAAATCACTTCAAGAATCCATATTGAAGCAAACCGAGCCAGTAAGTGAAAATTTTGTTCGTCGCGTATTCATTGAATTATTGAATGGGCTTCGTGAGGTTCATGCACAAAAGTTGCTTCATCTTGATATTAAACCATCAAACATCTACATACGAATGGATGGTTCTCCCGTGTTATTAGATTTTGGTTCAGCCAGACAAACATTAAGGGAAAATCTTCCCAAACTTGCCACTAGCTACACGCCTGGATTTGCCCCTCCAGAGCAATATAATGATCGAACTTTACTCGGTCCATGGTCCGATATTTATAGCGTTGGTGCAAGCATGTATGCTTGCCTTGCTAGAGCAGCGCCATTAGCAGCAAACATTCGCATTAAAAAAGATATACTGACACCAGCAATCAAACTTGGTAAGGATATTTATTCAAAGAATTTACTTGAGGTGATTGATAGTTGCATGTCTCTAGACCATCTAAAAAGGCCGCAAAGTGTTTTTGCACTGCAAAAATTGCTTGTTGGAGATTCTGCGTTGCCTCAAGAAATTGAACTTGAGAAATCAAACAGTCTTTTAGAAAAAATTAAAACTTATTTAGCGCAAGATATTCTATGACATTATGAAATTTAGTGTATTTCAATCAAGCAGGCAAGGACCAAGGCCATATAATCAGGATCGCCTTGCTTATTCTTACAGTAAAGAAGCCTTACTATTAGTTGTCGCGGATGGCATGGGAGGCCACAGGCATGGAGAAGTAGCTGCTCAATTTGCAGTAAAGATGTTAACGGATGAATTTCAAAAGAACGCACTTCCATCGCTTAAGGACCCTGAGTTATTTCTTCGTACACAAATTCTTCATATCCACAATGCTATTGATAAAATAAGATTAAAGAATGGTTTACTTGAATCGCCGAGAACAACAATAGTCGCGGCAATTGTCCAACATAATCATATTGTATCCGCACATGTTGGTGATTCACGTTTATATCATTTCAGGAAAAATCAATTAATATTTAGGACAGAAGACCATTCACTAGTACAAATGCTTTATAGAAATGGAAGCATCACGAAAAGTGAAATGCATGCACACCCAGATAAACATAAGATCTATAACTGTATCGGAGGCGATACTCCACCATTAGTACAAGTCAATTCTAAGACACCACTTAGGGAAGGAGACACGATTGTTTTATGTACGGATGGAGTCTGGTCGAATTTCGATGACAATGAGATAAATGATATCTTACAAACTGGCCCGTTAAATATTACTTTACCAAAACTGCTTGACGTCTCTGAAGAAAATGCCGGTTTTGATGGTGACAACATGAGCGCTATTGCTCTTCGCCTTGGCGAAGATGTCAATAAGAATTTGACTATTTCTACCGGGACCTTGCCTTTGGGAGAAATCACAACAATTTTGAATCCTAATAACTATCAGACTACGATTCGTGATGATGAAGAATCAAAAAATGATCTGACTGATGAAGAAATCGAGATAGCAATTGCAGAAATTCAAGTTGCTCTAAGCAAGACAAAAAAATAGGTTAGGAAAGATCTAGGTAAAATAATTTTTTTACAGCTTATGCAACTATTTACTTCTTAAATTAGCTTTCATTAGCATAGCTACAATGTCAAAATATATTAATTTATATAACAGGACTTTTCATGCGCCCCAGCAATCGCCAACCCGATGAACTCAGACAAGTTGAAATAATAAGACACTTCACGAAACATCCAGAAGGTTCGGTTTTAGTTAAGTTCGGTGATACATCGGTAATATGCACGGCTAGTATCGAGGAGAAAGTTCCAGGCTTCCTCAAAGGCAAGAATCAGGGCTGGTTAACTGCAGAATACGGAATGCTTCCTCGCTCCACAGGAAGCCGGATGGACCGAGAGGCTGCTAAAGGTAAGCAGTCGGGACGCACTCAAGAAATTCAAAGATTAATAGGAAGAAGCTTGCGTTCAATCGTAGACCTAGAAATGCTAGGTGAAAGAACAATTCATTTCGACTGCGATGTGATTCAGGCTGACGGCGGTACACGAACAGCAAGCATCACCGGCGCTTACGTTGCACTGCATGATGCTATTGCCTACTTAATGAAAAAGGAAATAATTAATGAATCACCCTTAAAGGACTCTCTAGCAGCAGTCTCTGTCGGAATTTATAAAGGCCTGCCAATTCTGGATCTTGATTATATAGAAGACTCGGGTTGTGATACTGACATGAATATTGTAATGACAGGGAACGGTGGTATCGTTGAGATTCAAGGAACAGCAGAAGGTGAACCTTTTTCAAGAAACGCCATGAATTCCATGCTGTCCTTAGCCGAGATTGGAATTTCTAAATTATTATCCATTCAAAAATCAGTTTTAGGATTGTAACGTGAATCTTCCATTCAAAGATTTGGTTATCGCCTCAAATAATAAGGGAAAGCTTAACGAAATTGAACATCTGCTGTCTTCTTTTAAAATTAATATCATTCCACAGGCAACTTTGAACGTTCCTGAATGTGAAGAACCCTATTTAACATTTATTGAGAATGCGTTGGCAAAAGCTCGTCATGCCAGCAAATATACTGGGTTACCAGCTCTTGCCGACGATTCAGGCTTGTGCGTTGATGCACTAAATGGTGCACCTGGTATTTTATCAGCTAGATTTGCCGGAAACCCAAAAAGTGATGCCCGCAATAATGCAAAATTATTAGAGATGATGGCGACAGAACAAAATCGGCATGCACATTTCTATTGTGTGGTCTTGATAGTTAGGAATGAGCTTGATCCTGAACCTATCATCGCGGAAGGCATCTGGAATGGTGAAATTTTGAACGAACCCAAAGGGTTGGAAGGTTTTGGTTACGATCCTTTATTTCTCGATTTGCTAACTGGAAAGGCAATTGCAGAATTACCAATGGAAGTAAAATCTCGCATTAGTCATCGCGGTCATGCTATGGCCAAACTCCTTCAAAAATTGGAGCGTTTAAGTTCATGAAAGGTAATACAAAATTAGAATTTCCAAAATGGTCAAGAGAAGATGGAAGTTTAGTTTCATGTACCGAAAAAGTCAAAGTCATGACCGAGAATTTTGACGAGATTATTCAAATAATTCAGGATGCTTTTGAAGATGGAATACTCATGGAGGTTTCTGAGGATCAAATGAAAGCGACATTGCATGCAATAATTGATAACCTCGCAAACCCATACGTTAAAAATGATCCCAATTATTCCGATAAGTGATTTAAATTCCAATTACAAAGAAGAGAATTCCCCTGATTCATATTCAATAATTGGCTTAAATAAACCTATCCCTCTATCCCTATATATACACATCCCTTGGTGCGTAAGCAAATGCCCTTACTGTGATTTCAATTCTCACGAGTCAAAAGGCACCATGCCTGAAGATGACTATGTAAATGCATTGATTGTTGATTTAGAGCAATCTACGCCTTTAATATGGGGAAGAAAGATTCATAGCGTGTTCTTTGGAGGAGGAACGCCTAGTTTGTTTTCAACACAATCCATTGACCGCATCTTATCGCATGTAAGGATGCTAACATCTTTGGAATATGGTGCCGAAATCACTCTTGAAGCCAATCCCGGTACTTTTGAAGCAGCAAATTTCAGTGGATACCGTGATTCTGGTGTAAATCGACTATCAATCGGCATACAAAGCTTCAATGATAATTATCTAAAATCCTTGGGAAGGATTCATGATAGAACTCAAGCCATATCAGCGATTGAGTCAGCACTCACTATTTTCGAAAAAGTCAATCTTGATATTATGTATGGATTGCCCCATCAAACCATCGATGATGCACTTATGGATGCTAGAATAGCCACAGGCTTCAATCCACAACACCTGTCTTTTTACCATCTTACTCTTGAACCCAATACCTCTTTTTATCACAACCCTCCGAAATTACCGGACGATGATACAACTTCATTGATGCAGGATGAAATCGAATCTTGCCTGATTGAGCATGGATACGAGCATTACGAAACATCAGCATTTGCTAAACCAAAGATGGAATGCAAACATAATCTAAATTATTGGAACTTTGGTGATTATCTTGGTATCGGGGCTGGTGCACATAGCAAGCTTAGCTTTCATGACAAAATCATTCGTCAAAGTCGCCACAAACACCCTAAACGGTACATCGAGAATTCTTTCATTCAGAAATCTGTCGATAATGAATGGATCATTTACAAGAAAGATCTGACTTTTGAATTTATGATGAATGCCTTACGCTTGACAAAAGGCTTCGAAAGTTCACTTTACTCTGAACGAACCGGGCTCATGTTTGAGTCCTTAGAAAACTTAACCAACGTTGCTTCATCAAGAGGCCTTTTGGAAATTGATAATAAAACAATAAAACCTAGCCAATTGGGACAACGTTATTTAAATGATTTATTGCAGTTGTTCCTAGATGACTAATTTTCTTCGACTAACTTTTCTCTTGCAATAATAATCGCTTTCTGGACCTGAAGTGGCGCTGTTCCACCAACATGATCTCTGCTTGCAAGAGAACCTTGAAGATCAAGAACATTAAAAACATCCTCTGTAATTTGAGGGCTAAATTTCTTTAAATCATGTAATTTCATATCTTGCAAGTTCAACTTATTATCCACAGCTTCTCTTACAACCAACGCCACTATTTCATGAGCGTCACGAAAGGCGATTCCTTTTTTTACCAGATAGTCAGCAAGGTCAGTTGCTGTAGCAAACCCTTCCAATGCAGCATCACTCATAGCCTGCTTATTGACTGTAATGCCACGCAGCATGTCAGCATAAATCTCCAACGTTACCAATAACGTGTCTGCAGTATCAAAAAGTGGCTCCTTGTCTTCCTGATTGTCCTTGTTGTAGGCTAAAGGTTGTCCTTTCATCAGGGTAAGTAAGCCCATTAAATGACCAAAAACACGGCCAGTTTTACCTCGCACCAATTCTGGCACATCGGGATTTTTCTTTTGGGGCATAATCGAAGAGCCTGTGCAGAAGCCATCTGATATGTCTATAAAACCGAATCTTGGGGAAGACCAAAGGATGAGTTCCTCTGAGAATCTTGAAAGATGCATCATAATAATCGAAGCTGCAGAGGTAAATTCGATTGCGAAATCACGATCGGAAACTGCATCGAGCGAGTTCTGACAAACCCGATCGAACCCAAGCTCTTTTGCAACCATTTCTCTATCTATAGGATAACTTGTACCTGCAAGTGCAGCAGCCCCTAGAGGTAAAGAATTTAGCCGCTTTCTCGAATCGAGAAGTCTTTCAAGATCTCTTTGAAGCATTTCGAAATAAGCAAGCAAATGATGTCCAAAAGTAACCGGCTGGGCTACTTGCAAATGCGTAAATCCTGGCATGGCCGTATCTGTATGCTTCTCTGCCAAATCAAGTATGGAGGATTGCAGATATCTAATTCGCAGAACAAGTTCGTCTGTTACGCTTCTTAACCAAAGTCTCACATCGGTCGCGACTTGATCATTTCTTGATCGACCTGTATGAAGCCTTTTGCCAGCATCTCCTATTTTGTCCGTCAATTGCTTTTCAATATTAAGATGAACATCTTCTAGTTCTTCAGACCACTGAAATTTGTTATCTTTAATATCTTGAAGAATTTGTTGTAACCCATTTTCAATATCCGCAACATCATCCATACTGATAATCCCTTGTATTCCTAACATACGTGCATGTGCTAGCGAACCTTGGATGTCATAATTGGCCAATCGCTTATCAAAACTAACCGAAGCAGTATATCGCTTGACTAAATCTGCGACGGGTTCGTTAAATCGCCCTGACCATTTTTTTATTTCGGACGGAGCTTCTGTTTTTTGTGATTTTTTGGAATCTACTTGCATGGTTAAAAACGATTAACAATAATGTGGTTATATTAATAGTATAAATCAAAATGACAATCTTATATGACAGGATTTGAACAATCACAAGGTCGTTTCACAAGACTTCTTCCAGATTTTAGGAATCTTGGAGTAGCTATTCGGATTTTTATACTCGTCTTGGTTATTACACTTTTTTCAGCAGTTTTAGAATCCCAGGATATTTCAGGGACACTATCTAAGTTCCTAGAACTATGTTCTTTCGTTCAACCGACTTTATTGTGCTCATTCCTAATCTTTTACCTTATAACACCAAAATTGAGGTCCGTTCCTTATCAGTTTGGTATTCTTCTATCTTTGTTTTTGCTTTTATCTCTTGTTTCTATTCTTCATTCCTTCGCGTGCTCCATTTTTGACTCATTCTTGATTCCAAATTTGTCACGATGTTATTTATTAAGCTCCGTTAGTTTTCTAATCATTCTTTTTTATTTTGATTTAAGACAACGAGCACTAACTCCTGCTATAGCTGAAGCAAGAATTCAAGCACTTCAGGCTAGAATTCGTCCGCATTTTCTGTTTAACAGTATTAATGCCGTTCTGTCTTTAATTCGATCAAACCCTAATCTTGCAGAAACCGCTTTAGAAGACATGGCTGATTTGTTTAGGGTACTAATGTCTGAGAATCGCGATCTGGTTCCAATGGCTAAAGAAATTGCACTCTCGCGACAGTACCTTGCCCTCGAAAAATTAAGGCTTGACGATCGGTTGATCATAACCTGGGAAATCGACAGCATGCCACCGGATGTATTAATCCCCCCTCTAATCCTTCAGCCACTTCTCGAAAATGCCGTTTACCATGGAATTGAACCCTTGGAGGATGGAGGTGAAATTTCAATCAAAATTTTCAAGACTAACAAACAGGTTCACATTATTCTGACCAACCCCTATCCCTCCAATGGAAATCACCATAGCGGAAATAAAATTGCCCTTTCTAATATTCGAGAAAGACTCAGCCTGCATTTTGATGCTGAAGCATCACTTAATCACAAAATTCTGGATAATAAATATCAGGTTCATATCCTGTTACCCTATCATTTATGAATTGTTCACCACCCCTTACCATCTTAATTGCAGATGATGAAACTCCAGCTCGCAACAGGTTGCGGGAGCTGCTTTCAAAGATTGATAATATTGAAATATTAGGTGAGGCAAAAAATGGAAAGGAGGTTTTAACACTTTTCGAGGAAACACAAGCAAAGGTCTTGCTTCTAGATATACGAATGCCACAAATAGATGGAATTGAGGCTGCAATGCACCTTCAAAAGATTGGGTCACCGCCTCCCGTCATCATTTTTACAACCGCCTTTGATGGATATGCCGTGCAAGCTTTTGAGATAAATGCCGTTGATTATCTTTTGAAACCCATCCGATTAGAAAGACTTCAATCTGCGCTTGTTAAAGCAAGGGCTTTAATACCATCACAATTAGAAGCCATTAAAGTCTTGCGACCCACGCGTTCTCATTTTTCTGTTAACGAACGTGGTCGTTTCATTTTGGTACCCCTAATAGATGTAATTTATCTCAGGGCCGAGCTAAAGTACACGACTATACGAACTAAAGAAAGAGAATATCTCATTGACGACTCTCTAACCAGCATAGAACAAGAATTTGGTTCGCAATTTCTAAGGCTACATAGAAATTGTCTTGTCGCTGTTACCAGTATCCTAGGTTATGAAAAAAAATTTAACGATGAAGGAGAATACCACTGGGAAGTAATACTAAAGGATATTCCAGAAACACTTTCTGTAAGCAGGCGTCAGTTTCATCTTCTTAAAGAATTAAAAATATAGCGTTCATCCACATTGGATTTTTAATCGACTGTGATTAATCAGACCTCTTAAATGCGTATGGTAAAATAATTCAAATAATTACCTAAATAAAATATTCATGAATAAGACAACCCCAAAAAGACTTGTAATAGCAACCAGAGAAAGCGCCTTAGCCATGTGGCAAGCACGCTTTATTCAAAGTCGATTACAAACATTGTATCCCGACTCCTCTATAGAAATTCTTGGTATGACAACTACGGGCGATCAGATTCTTGATTCACCACTTTCAAGAATTGGAGGAAAAGGACTTTTTGTTAAGGAATTGGAACAGGCACTTCTTGATGGGCGAGCGGACATTGCTGTGCATTCAATGAAAGATGTTCCCATGAACCTACCAGATGACTTCTTGTTGGCTGCGATTGGTAAACGTGAAGATCCGAGGGATGCTTTTGTTTCGAATCATTTTAGATCTATTGAAGATTTGCCAGCTTCCTCCATTGTTGGTACGTCGAGCTTGAGGAGGCAGAGTCAACTAAAAGCTCGTTTCCCTCATTTAAATATTATTTCCTTACGAGGTAATCTGCAGACTCGATTACGTAAACTTGACGAGAACCAATATTCTGCAATCATCCTAGCTGCAGCTGGTCTTATACGATTGGGAATGGGAAATAGGATAACCCAATATATTGATGTGAGTGATAGCATCCCTGCTGTTGGTCAAGGTGCTCTTGGAATCGAAATCAATGCGAAACGTACGGATCTTCTGCAGGTGTTGTTACCGTTAAATCACTCTGAAACTGCAGATTGTGTGAATGCGGAACGAGCAATGAGTCGGGCTTTGGCTGGAAGTTGTACAGTGCCCTTGGGCGCTTTCGCAGAGAAATCCTCTGACTTGTTCAAAATCACTGGCTTTGTAGCTTCAGTAGATGGGGTGGAAATGTTACGTGAAACGATTGAGTCAACTTCAATTACACCGGAAACACTTGGAAAACTCCTTGCTGAAAAGCTTATTTCTCGAGGAGCTGATAAAATCCTGAATAGCCTCTCTGAGCATGACTGATAACTCACTTAAAGGTTTACATATTGCAATCACTAGACCTAGGGATCAGTCGGACAACTTAGCACGTTTGATCGAGCTTCATGGCGGAACCCCAATAGTATTCCCACTGATAGAAGTAGTGCCAATTGACGATTACACTCAATTTGACCATACCATACAGAATTTAGATGACTACAACTTAGCAATTTTTATCAGTACAAATGCTGTTCAATATGCAATGCCCCGCATATTGAATTATTTCCCTGTTTTACCCAAATCTATGAATTTAGCTGCTATTGGACCAATGACAGCCAATAAATTAAATGAATTTGGAATTCAAAATATCATTGTTCCTACAATGCGATTTGATAGCGAATCGTTACTTGCCCTACCTGAAATGCAAAATTTAACCAATAAGCGAATTATCATTGTTAGAGGACTTGGTGGCCGGGAGCTTTTGGCGAACCGACTCGAGGAGCAAGGAGCAATCGTAGACTTTGCCGAATGTTATAAAAGAATTAATCCACAAAAGGATAAAGATACTTTATTCGTTATGTGGCAAAATAAAAAGCTGGATGCACTTGTAGTTACAAGCAGTGAAGCGATGCGTAACCTTTTAGATTTATTACCCCTAAAATCAAACGCGTGGTTAAAGGAAATCATTTTGTTTGTAAACAACGCAAGAATTGCTGAGCAGCCAGGTGTTTCAGGTCTAAATATCTTTGTTGCTGGTGCACCTGGTGACGAGTCCATGGTCGAATGTTTAAATAAAAATTTAGGTGCTCGTTAACCCAACTTAAAATGATATATGAAGACTAATCCTGATAATCCAATAAATGACGGCATAGAGAAGAAGTCAGAAATAACTACAATGACAAATTTTAAAAGTGGGCAGTCACTATTGCTGAAAATAGCATTGGCATTAGCCATAATCTCTGTATTAACGGTAATTTGGCAATGGTTCAATACGCGTCAGCATATGGCTAAAATTGAACATGCTCTATCTGAAAAGCTTGACCAATTCAACAGTAAAAATCTACAAAGTTATGCGTTATCTAAAAACGCGGACGAGAGAAGTTCAGATGCTTTTGCAAGAACTTCCATTCTCGAGCAAAAACTTGCTGAATCAGTAGATCAACAAGAATCGCTTCAAGCGTTATATGAAGCTCTTGCAAATAACCATGAAGAGAGATTAGTTTCTGAAGTTGAAGAACTGATTGTAATCGCTAATGAACAGCTTCAGCTTGCAAGCAATGTAAAAATTGCACTTTTAGCATTACAAACTGCTGATAGTCGACTTCAACAGCTGGACACCCCGCAGTCAATTCAGCTTCGAAAATCGATTTCCAAAGACATACAGAACTTACAGAATCTACCCACTATCGATGTATTGGGAATTAGCCTTAAACTCGATAATTTAAGTAAAAATATAGACCAGCTTCCATTAATCAGTGAAAGACTTCCTCTGTCCGTTTCAGAACCGGTAACAGGGGTAGAGAGTGATCCACTATCCAAATTATTTAAAGAGATGTGGCAGGATATTAAAAACATGGTACGCATCGAGCGAATCGATCGTCCTGAACCACCATTGCTTTCACCAGAGCAAAGTTTTTTTCTTCATGAGAATATTAAGCTTCATTTACTTACTTCAAGAATAGCTCTCTTGCAACACGAAGATGAAATCTACCATCAAGACCTAATAACTGTAAGTAAATGGATATCTTATTATTTTGATCAAAAAGACCAGAAAACTATTTATGCACTGAACTCCATTAAGGAATTATCAGCTAGTAAAATCATAATAACTGTGCCTGATATCAACGAAACTATCAATCTAGTTAACCAATATAAATTAAGCCTGGATCGAATAAATTTAAATCAAAATGACCTACCGAAAAAGAAAGTAGGAATAATTAAATAATGCGTTTCCTAATTTGGATAATTCTAATTCTGGCTTGTGCAATTGCCGTCTCATTGCTAGCTAGCCACAACGAAGGCTATGTCCTTATCAATAGGCCACCATTTCGCTTGGAGACTTCATTTAATTTTTTAATCTTAATGATCTCGTTTGGATTTGTTTTTTTACATTTGTGTTTAAGGTTATTTATCTTTACCAGAAACCTCCCCGCAAGCGTTAGAGCTTACAAGGAGGAGAAAAGACGAAGTAATGGGCATAAAGCCCTTATTGACAGTCTGCATGCATTGGTAGAGGGTCGATACGACATTTGCGAAAATGCAGCAGCGAAAGCACTTGAACTTGGTGAAGATGCCGGGCTAAGTGCACTAATTGCAGCACGGGCTGCACACAAACTAAAACGAAAGTCTCGGCGTGACTATTATCTCCTTGAGGCTGAACGTTTAGCTCCGGATGCCTTAGTTTCACGTCTTCTCACTCAAGCTGAACTTTTTCTTGATGACAAACAGTACTCTCAAGCACTCAAGGTTTTGCAATCGCTTGATAAAGAACGTACCAACCATATTCCAGCACTAAGATTAGAATTAAAAATTCAGACTCGTCTTAAAAATTGGGAAAGGGTCCTTGTTATTATTTCATATTTAGATAAGTCGAATGCTATTTCGACTTGGGAGACAAAGGAAGTCAAACTTCAAGCTCACCAGTCACTTATAGATAGATATTCGTCAGACCTTTCAGCATTATCCAATTACTGGAAAAGCCTTCCAGACGAGATTCGCTTCAATGAAAGAATCGCAGTCCATACCTCAAAATTATTTATCGATGCTAATTACCCTGACCAACCGGCTGAAATTATAGAATCGAATTTAACCAAGAAGTGGTCAAGTCAATTATCTGGCATGCTAGGAGACTGTGTAACTTCAAATCCTTCAAGACATCTTCAGCAGGCGGAGTTTTGGCTAATTAGTCATGAAAAAGATGCGAACTTACTTTATTCCCTAGGAAAGATGTGCTCAAGACTTCAACTTTGGGGAAAAGCAACGAGTTATTTTGAAGCGAGTTTAGGAATTGAAGAAAGCCCTAAAACACATCTAGCCATTGCTAAACTTTACGACCTTCAAGGGGAAAAGGAGTTAGCCAATGAACACTATAAACTTACCTGTGCGTTTTTAGGTAATGGGTTGGCATAGGTAAATGCATCTGAGAAGAATTCATCTTCAGGAAGACCCAACTTCATAAAAGATTCGTGCGCAGCATGAACCATTTCTGGTGCGCCACAACAATAAACTTGATACGGACTTAAATCATTATAGTCCTCAAGTACCGCATGATGGACATATCCTGTTCTACCTGTCCATTGATCGGATTCTCTAGGATCCGATAGCACAGGTACAAAATCGAAATTTTCATTCATATCCGACCATTTTGATGGTAGTTCTTTCATATAAAGATCTTCAAGTGACTTTACGCCCCAATAAAGTTTCATATTTCTTTGATTTCGTTGATGCATCATATGCTCAACTATACCTTTTATGGGAGCGAATCCGGTGCCTCCTGCCACGAAGATAATGGGCTTATCACTTTCTTCCCTAAGATAGAAACTACCGTATGGCCCCTCTATTCGTAAAATCGCTTTTTCTTGCATTTCATTAAATACATATTGCGTAAACTGGCCTCCAGGAACCAACCTAAGATGAAGCTCTAAGAATTCATCGTTATGGGGAGCGTTTGCAAGAGAAAATGCTCGCCTTTTTCCATCCTTTAACAAGAATTCAATATATTGACCGGAAACAAATTGTAATCGCTCGTTACTTGGAAGTTTCAAATAAATCACCATTACGTCATGAGATATCTTATCCATTTTTTGAACGCGAGCCGGCAAAATTCTTGGCGCTATACCACTAATTGCGCTGGCCTCCCTGCAATCGATCGTCAAATCAGAATGCGCTGTTGCACAACATAACAATATTTTACCTGACTTAATCTCCTGCTCAGACAATGCACTGCTTTGGAATTTACCCAAATCAACTTGGCCAAAAAGCACCGTTGCTTTGCAGGCTCCGCAAGCTCCATTTCGGCATCCATATGGAATATTTAACCCTGCATCGATTGATGCACTTAGAAGTATTTCATCATTGTTAGCAATAAAGTTATGATTTGTTGATTTAATTGTAATTTTGAATGACATAAAGGATAAAATAAAACAATAACTTAGTTAAGTGTAGATTTTACCACAGGTATATTAATCATAAACTACTCAGGAATGCTCAATCTTCACGTGTAAATTCGCCTTCAATTATTTCATCGTTGGCTGCTCTTTGAGCTTGATAGGTGTCTTGATTTACCGTACGAGTTTGGATTGGAATGAGCAATAAGACAAGTGCTATTACATCTGAAATTACTCCAGGAATAATCAAGAGAATCCCAGCCAGAATATTCTTGGAGCTTTTAAAAAGTGCCAATCCCAAAGGTTTGCCGCTTGATAGGTCCTTAATTAACTGCCCAGACCAAAATGATTTTTCATCCTGAATGAGACGCCAACCCAAAAATGCAATAAGGATGAGATAAAATAATAGATACCATCCGTAACGATTTGCAAGCAAAAGTAATACCCATATCTCAAGCAAAGGAAATGCGAGTAATATTATTAGCAGTATTTTCCTAAACATAAATCAAGCCTATTGGTAATATTGCAAAGTCTTTCTAGATCACACTTGTTGAATCGAATTCAAATATATTAAATAAGGGTTGGTGCATTGGATAAAACGAAATTAAGTAAAAACGATCCAATATTAGTTATTACTAATCTACCAGATGTAGGAAGCGCCGAACATCTTGGCGCTGAATTAATTAATAATAATCTCGCTGCGTGCATTAATATTTTATCCCCATGTACTTCACTTTTTAGCTGGGAAGGTAAAATGGAGAAAATTAATGAGGTGCCCATGTTAATTAAAACCACAATGGCAAAATATGATTTACTAGAAAATGCAATTTGTGCAATGCATCCGTACGAACTTCCTGAAATTGTATTTGTCCCAATTTTAGGTGGTTTACATTCATACTTAAGTTGGATTTCAAAGGTTACTATAAAGTGAATTTTAATTTAGTCTCTAAATTTTTTATCCTCGTGATGATGCTTTTATCAGGTTTAATTTTTGCAACGGATAAAACCTTTGCGAACTCCTCTAATTTCATTGATCAATCAAACGACATAAAGTTCTTAACTCCAGATGAGGCTTTTAAGCTCAGTATCAACTACCAGAATGGATCCGTATTAAGAGCTGATTTTAAAATTGCTGACTCTCACTATTTGTACCGCAACCGAATTAAATTTGATATCCCAGATACGGCAGTAAAAATTCAGTCCGTAGAATTGCCAGATGGCGATATAAAGAGCGATCCTAATTTTGGCAAAACAGAGGTCTATCACCATGACTTCCAAGCGATTATTAAACTTGTATCCTTATCAAAAGATACCAACAAGATTAATTTAGTTGCAACCTATCAAGGTTGCAGTGAAAAGGGCTTGTGCTATGCGCCAATCACAAAATCATTTCCAATTCAGTTCGTTCCCTTGTCTTCAACTAAAATAGAAACTCCTCCCTTGGCCGTTGAAGAGAATCAGGCTACTTTATTGCTCAAGGGTGGTAAGTTCTGGTTGATCTCTATTGGTTTTTTTGGATTCGGACTTCTTCTAGCGTTAACGCCTTGCGTATTGCCTATGATTCCAATTCTTTCAGGAATAATAGTGGGAGATAAAAAGATTCACCACCATCACACAAGTCGCATGCATAGTTTTTACCTCTCCCTATCCTATACACTAGGAATGTCCTTAAGTTACACATTGGCTGGCATAGCAGCTGGCTTTTCTGGTCAATTATTGAGTAACGCTTTGCAGAATATTTGGGTTCTTGGATTAACCGCCTTAATTTTCGTATTTCTAGCGTTCTCCATGTTTGGGTTTTATGAATTAAGATTACCAAGCAAATTAGAAAGTAAAATGGTAAAAGCGAGCAATCGATTCAAGGGCGGGCAATTTTTGGGTGTATTTATTATGGGCATTATCTCAGCCTTGATTGTAAGTCCCTGTGTGGCTGCTCCGCTTGCTGGTGCATTGTTATATATCAGCCAAAGCCATAACGTACTTATAGGTGGGATTGCCTTATTCTCCCTATCGATAGGTATGGGCATGCCATTATTATTAATTGGTGCTTCTGCAGGCCATGTTTTGCCGAAAGCGGGAGAGTGGATGCAATCCGTAAGACATTTCTTTGGCGTTTTGATGCTTGCTGTTGCAATATGGATTATTTCACCTCTTATCAATATTAGTATTCAAATGGGACTCTGGTCATCTCTATTTATAATTCCAGCCATTTATCTTCGGGCATTAGACGGTTTAAACTCCGATGCAAATAACTGGGCAAGGCTTTGGAAAGGATTTGGAATAATATTACTTGTGATCGGTGTTTCTCTTTTAATTGGGGCCCTGTCAGGTTCAAAATCTCCTTACAGTCCGCTCTCTGAATTACGAATAAGAAATGACCAGGTTGAAGATTCGTTAAATTTCATGCGGGTTGGAAGTCAGTCGGAGCTAGATAAACAAATCAGCGTTTCTAACGGAAAAATTGTAGCCTTGGATTTTTACGCTGATTGGTGCGTTGCCTGCAAGGAAATGGAAAGGATAACTTTTAGTGACCCCAATGTTAAGAAGGCCCTTATAAACACGGTTATGATCCAAGTCGATGTTACTGACAATTCACCCGAGAAAATAGCATTGCTGAAGAAATATAATCTTTTTGGTCCGCCAGGAATAATATTCTTCAATAAATCAGGTCAGGAAATCCATAATCTAAGAGTTGTTGGTTTTCAAGATCCAGTAAAATTTCTAGATGTTTTAAACCGAGTCAACTCATTGAATGCCGAAGAATGCAATCCACTTATCGTTTGTTAATTTTCTTCATCTTTATTGCAATTGGAGGACTTTTTTACAAAGTAATTTTTCCATCAACTGCGGTTAATTCAGACAAATCTGATGCTTCCGTATTCTTCAGTAAAGAATTAATAGATTCAGATCTTGTTAATCATCCTTTAAGCAAATTACAAGGGAAGATTTTAATCGTTAATTTTTGGGCAACTTGGTGTCCCCCTTGTAGAGAAGAGATACCGGACCTTTCTAACTTGTATTTAAGACATAAGAATCAAGGTCTGGAAATCATTGGAATTTCAACAGACGATATTACCAAAACAAAAGAATTTCTTAGAACTAATCAGGTTAGTTATCCCGTATTAATAGGCGATATTCAATCTATGGCTATTGCAGAAAGCCTTGGAAACGACAAAGGTGCATTACCGTTTACAGTTATTATCGATGCAAAAGGGAAAATCATTCAAACATTTCTCGGCAGGATAGACTTAACAACCGTTGAAAACAAATTACTTCCTCTATTCCACACTTCAATCAATTAATTTAAAATTTCTATTAAAAACTGTTAAATTCTTTTAATTTCGTTAATTCGCTGTACAATAACTAAATCTGGATAAAATTTATTATTGGCAAAGTTAAGCCAAGATCAAAAAAATCATATATGGCTGAAAAAGCTTCTAAATCAATTTTGGTAATTCATGGCCCTAATCTAAACTTACTTGGATTTAGGGAGCCGCATCATTATGGAACGCTTTCTCTTAACAACATAAACGAGAGCTTAAAAGAGATAGCGCAAAAGGCCGATGTTAAGATTGAAACCTACCAAAGCAATTCTGAATCTGACATTATTGAAAAATTGCATTCCTTGACGGCCAATGGAGTGGATTTCATAATTATCAATCCTGCGGCATTTACTCATACTTCAGTAGCGATAAGGGATGCGATCTCTGCAATTAAGGTTCCTTTTGTTGAAGTCCATTTGTCAAATGTCTATTCACGAGAACCTTTTAGACATCATTCGTATTTTAGTGATATCGCTGTTGGTGTTATAAGTGGACTCGGTGCCGATGGATATCTTTTCGCCCTTGATTTTGCCATTAGATCCATGCGAAATCGTCAACAAACTCATTAAACAACATACTTCACCTTATAAATAAGAGGTTAACAATGGATTTACGTAAACTTAAAAAATTAATCGATTTGGTAGAAGAGTCTGGCATTTCTGAACTTGAGCTTACTGAAGGGGAAGAAAAAGTCAGGATAAGTAGAAATGTGCCAAATTCGCAGCAGACTATACATTACTCCCAACCTTTTATTCAGCATTCACCAGCCCAACCAGTTTCGGCACCTTCACCAACCGAAGCGTCACCTCCTGCAGCTGTTGAAGGTCATATAATAAAATCTCCTATGGTCGGAACATTTTATCGCTCGCCTTCACCCGAATCAAAAGCCTTTGTTGATATCGGATCAACTGTAAACGTTGGTGACACACTTTGCATTATTGAGGCGATGAAGCTTCTAAATGAAATAGAATGTGACCACGCAGGCGTTATAAAAGCTATTCTGGTTGAAAATGGTCAGCCGGTAGAGTACGGTGAACCTTTATTTATTATTGGCTAAAGAGATTCCTATGTTTGATAAGATCCTAATTGCCAATCGCGGTGAAATTGCATTGCGAATCCAAAGAGCTTGCCGTGAAATGGGTATTAAAACGGTTGCTGTTTATTCCGAAGCTGACCGAGAAGCCAAATACGTTAAATTAGCCGATGAATCGGTTTGTATTGGCCCAGCACCTTCAGGGCAAAGTTATCTTAATATCCCGGCAGTTATAAGCGCGGCTGAAGTAACCGACTCGGAAGCAATCCATCCTGGTTATGGCTTTTTAGCAGAAAATGCTGATTTTGCTGAACGTGTCGAACAAAGTGGCTTCGTATTCATAGGCCCAAGAGCGGAAACCATTAGATTAATGGGTGATAAAGTCAGCGCAAAAGACTCCATGAAAAAAGCTGGTGTGCCATGCGTACCAGGCTCTGAAGGAGCATTGCCAGACGACCCGGAGGTTATTATAAAAACAGCCAAACAAATTGGATATCCGGTAATTATAAAAGCAGCTGGAGGTGGGGGCGGAAGAGGGATGAGGGTCGTCCATACCGAAGCTGCCTTAATTGCATCTGTCAATATGACAAAGGCTGAAGCACAAGCTGCTTTTGGAAATCCAATGGTTTACATGGAAAAGTTTCTAGAGCATCCTCGTCATATCGAAATTCAAGTTTTGTCAGATCAACATGGGAATGCGGTCTATCTTGGTGAACGTGATTGCTCAATGCAACGAAGGCACCAGAAAGTGCTTGAAGAAGCTCCCGCACCCGGTATTACTGACAGACTTCGTGACAAAATAGGAACACGATGCGCAGACGCATGCCGCAGAATCAATTATCGGGGAGCAGGCACATTCGAGTTTTTGTATGAAAACAATGAATTTTACTTTATTGAGATGAATACTCGAGTGCAGGTAGAACATCCAGTTACTGAAATGATCACGGGAATAGATATTGTCCAACAACAAATTCGAGTAGCAGCAGGAGAAAAGTTAAGTTTTCGGCAAAAAGATATTCAATTCAGAGGTCATGCGATTGAGTGCCGAATAAATGCTGAGGACCCTTATACATTTGTACCTTCCCCAGGACGCATTTCAACTTTTCATATGCCTGGCGGTCCAGGTATACGTGTCGATACGCATGCTTACCAGAACTACATGGTTCCTCCCAACTATGACTCCATGATTGGTAAGCTTATATCGTATGCAGATTCCCGAGACCAAGCTATTGCCAAAATGGATATTGCATTATCTGAAATGGTAGTTGAAGGAATTAAAACCAATATTCCATTGCACAGGGATTTAATGAATGATGCTGCCTTTCAGTTAGGTGAAACAAGCATTCATTATTTAGAAAATAAGCTTGGTACCAATTCAAAGTGATTTAAAATTAATTCATGAGTTGGATTTCGCTTAAATTAGAAGCCGATGCATGTCAGACCGATCAAATGAGCGACAGCTTGATCGAATTAGGTGCGCTATCTGTAAGCATCGAAGATGCAAATGCAGAAACTCCTGATGAACAGCCTATTTTTGGTGAACCGGGTGACCCGCCTCCAGGTTTGTGGTCTCAAAGCAGAATAAGCGCACTTTTTGAAAATTCGGTTGTAATTGAAGATGTAATAACCGAATTGTGTTCAGCTTTTGATATTGTGAATCTAAAATACAGCATTGAGCATATTGAAGAAAAGGATTGGGTTCGTTCTACTCAGTCACAATTTGACCCAATTAGAATCACTGATAATTTTTGGATCGTTCCAACTTGGCACACAGCACCCGATCCTGAAGCAATAAATATTGTTTTAGACCCTGGTTTAGCCTTTGGAACAGGTAGCCATCCTACTACACACCTATGTTTAAGTTGGCTCATAGATAACGTTAAACAGAATTTAACTATCTTGGATTATGGTTGTGGATCGGGAATCTTAGCCATTGCAGCAAAAAAACTGGGGGCTTCCAAAGTTGTTGGTGTAGATATCGATACTCAAGCCATCCAAGCGAGCATTTTCAATGCCGAACAAAATCATGTTGAAGCGGATTTTTACACAGTTGATAATTATTCACTCATACCTTCAGATTTAGTTGTCGCGAACATTTTATCAAGCGCCTTAATGGTGCTAGCACCCATGCTTGCTCAAGCTTGCAAGAAGGATGGGAGAATTGCACTTTCAGGAATCCTACCTGAACAGGCAGAACAGGTTTCAGGTAAGTATTCTGAATGGTTTATTATGGATAAGCCTACATACTTAGATAGTTGGGTGCTACTTACAGGCAGTCGAAAATGAGCCTAGTGACTGAGTGCCCTAATTGTTCAACTACTTTCATAGTGAAGCCTGAGCAATTATCTGCTTATCAAGGTCAGGTCAGATGCGGTAAATGCAATTTTGTATTTAATGGCATATCTCATTTACAGGAGTTGTCTGAGTCAGATCAACCTTCTTCAAGTGAAGAAATCAGTCATGCAATAATTTCCGAGGAATCCATCAATCAAACGATTGAATCAACAAATGAACCTGATTTCAAAGAAGCACCAAGTCTAAACGAACCCGAAAGTGTCGAGCCTGATTTATCAAATATTGATTCTGATAACGATGAACACTCTATAGATACCAAAGTATCAGAAGATGAAGCGTCACCCCTTGATGATCAAATAGTGACGCTTCATGAAGACACTCCAAATATAAATCTTGAAAATGTTGCTAATTTTGAAGATCAGACGAATGAAGAAATACTGATTACAAAACCAGATGGTGATTTACTTTCCAATCTTCCTGAAAATGGGCCAACCACTCTCAATGAATTATCATCGATCGTAAGGAAAAATAATCATAAGAAAAGTACATACTCAACTTGGCTCCTAAGTTTTATTGCATTTCTTTTACTGTTAATTGGAACATTTCAAACGCTTTATTTTCTAAGAAGCACCATTTCATCTGAATGGCCGTTTGTCAGACCCTACTTTGAAAATACATGCAAATTACTCAAATGCAGGATAGATTTACCAAAAAATGCGAATCTTCTGGTTATTGATGATTCCGATCTTCATGAAGACTCTGAACGTCAAAATCTTGTAAGGTTTAATTGTAAACTCATCAACAACGCTCCTTATACTCAAGCGTTTCCGATAATCGAACTTACATTAACTGACACGAATGATACTCCAATATTAAGAAGGTCTTTCAAACCTTATGAGTATCTACCTTCGAATATTACTCCCGAAAGTGGCATTGGGCCTGGTGAAGAAGTTGTCATTAACTTACCCTTGACTACAAGTGACACACCCGTCTCAGGATATAGAGTTTTTATAACGTATTAAAGTTGAAAACCGCTTTTTCTGGTTAATCGCAATATCCTGCGTAGCAATAAGAAACAATCTCCCTATATTAATGATATAGAATTGGTTTTCATCTCTCGCATCGCTTTTGCTAGCATATCGACAGCTTGCTCCCTGCCATAACTTTTTCTCCAGGCAATTCCTATTTTTCTTGAAGGAACTGGCCTTGAGAATGGGATAATTTTAATAAGGGGATTGGTGTAGCGATCATCCACAGCACTTGATGGCAATACAGTAATCCCCAAATTCGATGCGACCATATTCCTTATAGTTTCTAGCGAATTACCCTGAAGGACTTCTCCCTTTTTGGACAAATTAGGACAAGCTTGCATTATTTGGTTACTAAAACAATGTCCACTATTCAATAAAAGCACTCTTTCGTCAGAAAGCATTTTGGCTTCTATACTCTCGAGGTTAGACCAATGATGTCCGATTGGAACGGCAATCACAAAGGTCTCTTCGTAAATTGGTATAAATCTTATTCCACTTATCTCAAAAGGAAATGCTACGATTGCAACGTCAATGATTCCATTTTTCAACTGCATTTCCAAATTCGAGGTCAAATTTTCTTCAACTTCTAAAGGCATTTCTGGTGCACTTAATCGAAGAATTGGAATAATTTTTGGTAAAAGATAGGGTCCAACAGAAAAAATTACCCCTAATTTTAATTCTCCAACCAGCTGGTTGCTTCCTTGCTTTGAGATCTCTTTAAGGTGGGAGGCCTCTTCCAGAACTTTAATTGCTTGTTCGACAATTTTTTCGCCTATTGGGGTCATCGAAATTTCAGTATGGCTTCTTTCAAATATCAAAACACCCAGTTCTTCTTCCAATTTTTTAATGCCTAGGCTGAGTGCTGGTTGGGTAACAAAACACTTTTCAGCTGCTTTTCTAAAATTCTTTTCTTGTGCAACTGCTACAACAAACCTAAATTCATTTAAAGTCAATTAGAAATCCCTCAATCAGTTAAAGATTCTGGTAATTCGAATGTATGAGTAGAGAGATAGATTTCTTTCAAAAAACAAAACATTCCCATTATCAAAGTTAGCATAGCCAAAATAAACATTGCGGCTACAATATGCGATGGATCCAGATTAATTTCAGAACCAATAAATAATGCTCCTATCACTACTGCCACAAGCAATGCTGAGATCGTGCATAATGTAATCGATCTGTGCACCCAAACCGCTCTCCTTGAAATAATTTTCATCTCAACAATCACTTTTGGCTGGAACTCATCATGCCTTTCAACCAAGACTCTGAATCTATCTACCAAACGACCTAAACGACCAGCTAAAACCGAAAGAATTGCTCCAATCCCTGTAAGCAGGAAGACTGGCGCGACTGCCACCTGAATTACATGTGAGACCGAAGTTACGTGTTCAACTACATTTTGCATGTCCACCCCCCAAACTTTATGAGCTCATAACGTACATAATCTTGTATCCGATCACACACTTTATATTCTATAGAAATAGGCTTACTTTACTTCATCATTCCATGAATTAATATCCTATAGAACAAATCTTCTTTGCTCTATTTTGGGTCTGATATAGCGTTAAATGAATCTTAAATTCTTAAGAATTTGGAAAATTATATGATTATCAAACTTAGCTACACGTGGAACTGGCATTTTTTAGATAAATTAAGTTAAGATATAGCTCCCTTATAACACTTAAGAATGAATACCAAAATGAATAAACAAGAATTGATTGCTCAAATTGCTGCTGAAGCTGATATTTCAAAGGCCGCTGCAGCCAAAGTTGTAGATGCATTTACGAATAGTGTAACAACCGCTTTAAAAAGTGGTGACACAGTTACGCTAATTGGATTTGGTACTTTTGCCGTTAGCCAACGTTCTGCAAGAACAGGCCGTAACCCACAAACTGGGAAAGAAATCAAGATTGCCGCTCGTAAAGCTCCAGCATTCCGAGCTGGAAAAGCATTAAAAGACGCTTTGAATTAATAGCTATTTTAGGACAGCAACTTACAGTCTTTGAATTATAAAATGATAGCGCCCCTTTCGTGCGCACACGGAAGGGGCAAGCTTTGAAATACGGCTTTAGTTTCTACTCGACTATAAGTCTGCCGTTTAAGGCCTGAACTGGTCTATTATTGTGACCTCTTACGGATTTACTTAACAATTCAATTTGTTCTTTTGAAGCTGTCATTGCAGACTTCATTAAAACCCATCGCACTCCTTCATTACAAGGTGGACTTGTCAATGAACCGCTCAATCGATAGTATGTCTTCTCTTGTGGAAACAAGTCACTTAGAACAACTCTAGCCTTAACCTGAGCCGGCCCGTTATCTGCTGCGGGTATTTGAACCAACAAATTCGATAAAGCTGAGTTCGCTTTACCTTCTTTGAACATCACACTGACAATTGTTATATTTCCTTTAGAATCAGAATGGATGAACTCAGCCTCCATAGGATATGAAATTCCATTAACTGTATTCTCACTTGGTGTATGAAATTGCACTTCCTTCATTTGATAAGGGTCATTATCAAGAACGAGCATATTGCCTTCCTTAAAATTCACCTGGATAGCATGCCCGTTGTTAATTATCTCTTTTGCTGGGAATTTTTGTAATGCCCTCAAAGGACTTAAAGACGCATGAACTGTCGATCCGATATTAATGGGTGACTGATTTCTTCCAAATTCACACAAAAAGTAGTCAGGACTTAATTTACTCCAGATATCCGGTCCTTCCTTTCCTTCATAAGACCAATGAACTTTAGAGGAATCGGACTTAAAATTAGGTTGCTTAACTTGAGGTTTTATTTCCTCATCAGTTTTTGGGGTTTGCGAATCTGGTTTACTATTACCTGCAGCTATCGGTAAATCTTTTTTTACGTTAGCATCCTGTGATTTAGTGGCTTCCGAGTTAGCCTTACTGACTTGTGAATTAGCCTTAATATCTGAACCGGTTTCGGGAGTTCTGTCAGAGAAGCAAATATATCGCATTGCAATATCGACATCCGTTTCAGGAACGGGCTCTATGAATTCTGCCTGCTTTGAATCAATCGCTACTGAGTAAACTAACTGATCATCAAGATATTGAAACACTTGCGAAGTTGCAGATTTTTGTGATCCACAGTCAAAGAACCATAAAACTTTAGAAGTATTGTATTCTTTATCAGGTGATTCCAGATTTTGTTGAGGTACTTTATACTCAATTTTAACCCATGCCCTTTTAAGGTTATCCTTTTGAAGGATTGATTGCTTATCTAGGGTTATTTTCGAGGTATTATTTTCGAATAACTTTACCCAAGTTGCAGCGTTACAATTTGCGCTCATAAAGAAACTCATCATAATAGCTGCAGTTATTCGAATCATATGATCCTCAATTTATATCAATCTCATTAATGGCAATTTTATATAGTTGCTGAAAATTATCGTTTCTATTTTGCTCTAATCAAATGGGTCTTTAAGATGCAATTAGTCGTATAATTTGACCTTAATTCACTGATTTGAACGTCACGATTCCCTTTTGAAATTGTGCGTAATTAAGTTACAGTATTTATTATGTAAAGAAATTTGTATAAGAAATAAAATAATTGTCTTTAATCATACTTTTCACTTCTTGAATAACCATAAAGCTCTAGTCTCTATCTATGAATAAAACCGATTCAAAGTGGACAAAGTTAATTCAACCTGATTTTGTCAAAAATGATAACTTTAAAAGTCTCGCTGACAGTATAGAAAGAGCATCTACTATTGTTTTTGATGACGTTAGCAAGCTAAGAAATCGAAATTGGAAGGATAAGCATTCTTACTCATATGGCTTAATGGGCACACCAACTTCCAGGAGACTAGAAAAGCAAATTGCAATAATCGAAAATGTTAAACATGCAATATTGTTTCCATCTGGATTATCCGCAATTACATGTTTTCTTATAAGTTTTCTTGTTTCTGGAGATAAGGTACTTTTTCCCTCTAACGTTTATGGTCCGGTTATTGATTTTGCTAACTTTTTAAAAGAACGTTTTGGTATTGATTATGATTTATATGACCCCATTAATCCCGATAATTTAAGAATATCACCTAACACAAAATTAGTTTGGGTCGAAACACCGGGTTCAGTAACAATGGAGGTATCAGATTTATACCTAATAGCTAGGGTGGCACATGAAAATGGCGCTTTAGTCGCCGTTGATTCAACTTGGTCAGCGGGAATAGCATTACCTGTTTTTGAACTCGGTGCGGATATCTCTGTTCAAGCCCTAACAAAGTACCAATCTGGTGGCAGCGATGTTTTAATGGGTTCACTTTCAACAAACAGTGATTCGATCTATTTAAAGCTTAGTGAATCAATAATGAAATTAGGGGTAGGCGTAAGCCAGGCAGATTGCCATTTGATTTTAAGGAGTCTTCCACATTATCCTCTCCGATATCATGCTCAAGATAACTCAGCTCGAAGAATCGCCAATTGGTTAAATTCCAGTAAATCAATTGAAAAAGTATTGCACCCTGCAATTCCAGGCTCAATAGGTCACAACATTTGGAAAAAATACTTTACAGCATCAGCAAGCTTATTTTCTGTCGTTTTTAAAAAAGACTTCGAGCAAGAAAAAATTGATGCGTTTGTTAACGCATTAAGACTTTTCAGAATTGGTTTCAGCTGGGGGGGTGCTGTAAGCCTGGTAGTTCCATATACAAAGGATCAGTTACATAAAAACTTTCCCTTTGAGGGTTCGTTGGTCCGTTTTTATATTGGTTTAGAACAAGCTGATGATTTGATTAATGATTTGGATCAAGCACTGACAAAAATTTTAAATTGAAAAAATTTTTACTTTTGAAGATATTTGAATTTATAATCTGCCGCTATGAAACATATTCTAAAGGAATAACATGTCTGAAGAAGAATTTGAAGTTCATGGTCCTCATGACCATGAATTAGAACACGCTGCTCATGGTAAGGATTCATTCTCAAGTAATATCGCTGTAATGACTGCCATTTTAGCTACCCTTGGCGCATTTTTTAGTTACCAAGCTGGGTCAACTCAGAATGAGGCTGCTATGTTCAAAAACAATGCAGCCATCAAGAAAACCGAAGCTTCCAATCAATGGAATTTTTTCCAAGCAAAAAGTACCAAACAAAATCTATCTGAGATAGCGCTTAACCTACCTAATGTTGATCAAGATAAATATAAACAAGCTATCCAGCGATATGATAATGAAAAGTCAGAAATAAAAAAGAAGGCAGAATCATTAGAAGCGGAATCAAAAGACTGGGATGATAAATCAGAGGAACTTATGCATGTCCATCATAGATGGGCACTGGCCATGACCCTTATTCAAATTTCTATCTCATTGTCTGCAATTTCCCTACTGACTCGTAAAAAGGCACTGTTGTTAGGTGTATATGGAATGGCCGCTGGGGGATTGATTTTTGCTGCGCTGGCTCTGTTACAGATTTAAAGAACTTGAACTGATCAAGTTTGGATCTAATTAACATCCTAGCTCTAAACGTGAGTACTTAGTGACTATTTATAAATTCTTATATCTATGATTGACTACTGATGATTAACCAACTTGATTCCGTTAGCCATGTTCAAAATAAAATTCTCGATATAGCTATTCAATTTGGACCTAAAGTCATTGTAGCAATTCTAATCATTATTTTTGGCATATACGTAGGTAAATGGGCAAGTGGAATCCTTGATAAGGGGATTAAGAATTTTCAGCTTGATCCTCCAGTCAGACAGTTGCTGACCAGAATCGTAAAAGTATTTGTCATCTCGTTGTTCACGATAATGGCCCTTCAAAACCTTGGTGTCGAGCTGCTGCCATTGATAGCCGGGCTTGGGGTTGCAGGTGCAGGTGTGGCTTTGGCTATGCAGGGTGTCTTAAGTAACATAGTAGCTGGACTTACAATTATTTTTACAAGGCCTTTTAGAGTTGGAGAGTATATTTCTATCGTTAGTGAGGAAGGCCAAGTAGTATCTATAAGTCTATTTACAACTGTTTTAAGTCATGCTGACAAATCCATGGTTGTAATTCCGAACCGAAAGATTGTTGGTGAGATCCTTCATAATTACGGAAATATTCGTCAACTCGATATCAAAGTTGGTGTTGCCTACGATACTAACTTGGATGTTGCGATTGCTGTAATAAAGGAAATATTAAATAAAAATAAAATGACCCTTAAAGATCCTGCACCTGTAGTTTCAATTAGTCTCTTAGCTTCCTCATCCATAAATATCAATATAATGCCATGGGTGAATGTTCCTGACTTCATTCAAACTGAAAGCGATATTAATAAGGATATAATCGATGCCTTCAGGCGTTCCAATATAACCATTCCATTTCCCCAGCACGAAGTTAAAATCTTGGAAAACAGTATCTCCTCATAAGATTTTGATTCAACTTGTATGGATTTGAATATTAGATGTAATTATCTATTTTTGAATATTCATACCTACCCTAAGTGTTTAATTCTGAATTTCTCTGAAATATTCATAAATCGTTGAACTTTTATCATTCTTATCTTTGATTGATAGTAAGATGAACAAATTTTCTAAACGAATGTCTCAATAAGTAGTTATTAATTTAATCAATCAGGATACTTACTAAATGAAAAAATCTACAAAAACCTACTTTTCTTTTCTATCGATCATGTTCACATTACTGTTTTTATCAAGTAACGCATTTGCCAGTGATTTCGAAGGATCTTGGCTTTTAAACGATACACATGGTGGATCATTCGTAGCTACTTTGGATCATGATGGAACTGCTTCCGGAACACATGGCGATTCAATGAAACATGGCACTTGGACTGAAAAAGATGGTTCAGCGATAATTAAGTGGAATACTGGTTGGACAACTTGTATCTCAAAAGATGGACAAAAATATGTCAAAACATCATTTAAACCTGGCTCGTCGCTAACTGATCCCCCAACTGATAAATCAGATGCAAAAAAGAAGAATTAGGGTTTAACTTAAAGAGTCAAATTACCAACGTTATAATCTCTTTCTGAATAAACTAGAGCGAACTTCAATAAAATCAGTTAGTATTTTTATACTAATTAAGTTGCGCAAAGTTAACGGTATTTTTAGTTAAAACCTACCAGTACAAATTGATATCGGCATATGCTTGAAACTTGTAAAGTTTTTATAATGCCTTTATTGAGGACGATGCTTGAATGAAGATTACGTTTAAAACTCTAAGTTTGTTTTTGTATCTTTTATTCACTTGCATGATATCGAATGCAAGAGAGGTTTCAGTTCTGCAAACAAATGTAACGTTTGCAAAAAACAATATGCAAGAAGCAAAAGAAAGGTACGAAGAATCAAAAAGAGCAGTTAAAGATCAAGAAGCCTTGATAAAAGAACGTAAAGCTCAATTAAAACTATTAGAAGATAACTTAATTGAGCTAAAGAAAACTGAGAGTGATTCTGAAAAAAATTATATTGAACAGAAATCCAATTACGATGAGGCACTAAAACGACTGGATGATGCTTGGAAAGCTAATTAAATCATCAAATCAACAAGCTAAAATCTTTCATGATATAAAATAAATTTATGGGCTTCAGGATGATTAATACAAAAATAATAAAATTCTCTTGAAACGCATATGAAAACCCGCTTTACATTCTGAATTTTAAATAGATATTGAGTATTGTTCACAGCATTTCGATAATTCATTTCGAATGTTTCATTATGGTTTCTTAACTCTTTTGTAATGATCTTAGCAATCTTTTTTCGAGTATGAATCACTTCCTGATCGATACCAATATTATCCATTGATTCTGAATAGTGTCTCAGAGGTATGTTTTCTCTTTCCGTAACATTTTCATGGTCGATGTTATTCCATACTTCTAACAACATCTTATGACTAGGTTGTTTATTGAGCGAGATTAAATTAAAAAGATTGCCTTTGCTTGATGAAGTAACTGATTTAACTACTTCAATCCAGAATGGAAAAAACTCTCTTGCAAGATTCAGACAATAGGGTCTTTCTTCGGTCCTCAAGGTCTTTAGAAATGCATTAATCGCCTTACGGTAAGACAACCCATCTCCATTTACATGGCTTAGAAAATTGGTTAGACGAACTAAATAATCTTGCACTATTAAGATATTTTGATTTTGCCCTTTGCTGGTGATGAAGGTAATATATTTCTCGATCGCATGCATCAAACTTAAATCAAGGGCATTACTGGCTTTTCTTGCTATTTCGATTAGTTCTTTGTCCTTGGAAAAATATGACCTGATCAGCAGATTAGTTGCATAGTGAGAATCCGTCATTAAATCAGCTACTTTAATTCGACCAATTTCCTTTCTTGCCTTTACGGCAAATTGAGAGAGGGTCATTAGATTCTGATTTTCCATATCTGCACTTAATCTCTATTAAGATATCAATGTGATATCTTATAATTTGATATTTCGATTCATTATGCCAGTTAGCTTGATTAATAAATACCTTGAATAGAAGACAAAATCACATTTTGACAAAATTTGTCTAAAGAAGAATTGAACGTTTCGCATGCTATAAATTATCAACCTACCCGCTTACTTTGTATGTGTCGCTATTTTTATCAGGATTCCGTCTTTACTGAATAAATGCTGGGAGGATTTTCCTAATTTGATCAAGGCAAGTCCCGGGGTTGATCTGTTTCCAAATTTTTAAGATCAGTATTCATCTATCTAAACTGCAAATTAAAGTCTCGATTAACTAAAATTAGTTCAACAGTTCAATTTTATTGTTAGGTGGGATATTAAATTCTTGGGGATCTTCTGTTTTCTGGTTTTACAAGAAGCATCTGCACATCACCCAATACACGCTCCTCAAAACCGCCTTCGCAATAGGATAGGTAAAAATCCCACATACGAACGAACGTTTCTGGATAACCTAACGATCTTACCTTATCGATATTCTTAAAGAAATTTTCCCGCCATACGGCTAGTGTCTTTGCATAATGAGGTCCAATGTCCTCTAGGTTAAATAAACGCATATCCGATGAATTAGTAATGCTATTAATCATAGCTGTAACTGAAGGTATACAACTACCCGGGAAAATATATCTCTGAATAAAATCAACAGACTTGATTGAATAATCGTAGCGCTGATCTGAAATTGTAATGGCTTGTAGAAGCATCATGCCATTAGGCTTGAGCAATTGACTGCATTTTGCGAAAAATGTGTCGTAAAATTGATGCCCTATTGCTTCAATCATTTCAATTGATACCAACTTGTCATATCTTCCGCTTAGGTTACGATAGTCTGAGAGTAATACGGTGACTTTGTCCTTGAGACCTTCATCCTCAATACGTTTAATCGCCAGCAAAAATTGCTGTTCTGATATTGTTGTAGTGGTAATTTTGCATCCGTAATTCTTTGCTGCAAAGATTGCAAACCCACCCCAACCAGTGCCTATTTCTAAAAGATGATCCGATTCTTTTAAATCGAGCTTATTACAAATACGTTTAATTTTAGCTAAGGACGCTTGCTCTAAAGTATGTTCAGGATGTTCGAAAATTGCAGATGAATACATCATTGTTGGATCGAGCATCAATCTAAAAAAATCATTACCTAAATCATAATGCGCCGCAATATTCCTGCGACTACCTTGTTGCGTATTTTTATTGACGAAATGTATCCACTTCTGAATCGGTGCCGTCAGTTTTGCAAAACTAGATTCGATTGAATCCAGTAATGATTGATTACGAGCCATCATTCGAATTAGATTGGGTAGGTTGTCACAATTGAAATAACCAAGCATGTATGCCTCGCCTGCTCCAATAGACCCACCAAAAACCACTTCCCCATAAAACTGCGAATTATTTATTTCCAGTGTGACATGAATATTCGCCAAAGAAGTTTGCGAATGACTGGCTCCAAATATCAGTTTATTTTTCAAGCTAGTCGTGTTGTCTATTATAGTTATAGTACCGTGTTCTAATTTAGCTAATCGATTGAGCAGAATATCTTTCGCTAAGCGGTCTAATCGTCTTGGCTTAGGCGTAATTCTTGATAGCAATTGAATATTTTTGGTTTGAATTTCAGACATATTCATTATTTACTTTGGATGTGGGAAAAAGGGTACGCGTTTAATCTTTAGCCAAAGAGCTTGCCAATAAATAGAAATTATTATCTTAAGAGTCATGAACGGAAACATCACCAAGAATTTATACATATTGCTTTGATTTATTTCCACACGCTTCAAAACCAATAGTGCATCAAACTGTTTTATTTGGTTTTTTAGGTTTTCCATGTGAATGACTAGCTCATCATTAGGTTTATTAAATTGCCAGTCATAATTCATTTCCATCGGCATGAATGGCGATACATGGAATGATTTCTTAAAGTGAAAATGATAAGGTGAAGACTGGGTTCCGCAATCTAGTACATAGCTATGCCTTTCTCCCCATGGAGTATTGGTGATTTCTGCAATGATAAATTCAACTGTTTGACCTTGATTATCGAAGCAATAATAAAAGCTTACTGGATTGAATATAAAACCAAAATAGCGTAAATGAGTTAGGATTCGTATTGGTCCTGTACTGCTTTGACCCGTTTCTTTTTTTATTAGATTCCTAATTGATTCTTCTAGTTCGTTAACTTCTCTATCTGCATAGTCTTTTCTAAAAAAACTAGCAATATTCCAGTGCTCTAAAGACCAAAACCGGAATGGTTTAAATAAAGTAGGTAATTCCTTCAAATCGATATACATCATAAAAAGTGAATAATTAAATCCATGGAATACCGGCAGGAAGCGCTGATGATAAACCTTACCTGTATATATAGCACTTTCAAGCTTTTCCATAATTGATTCACGTATTCATCTGTGCAAATTCAAATTGCTGAATAGCCGTCAGAGCACTCACCACGCCATCTTCATGAAATCCGTTTCGCCAGTAAGCTCCTGCGTATGATGTTCTATTCAGGCCGCTGATTTTCGCATGTTTAGATTGGGCATCTATCCCTTTTACATTAAAAACTGGATGGGAATAGTTAAGCGTTTTAATTATCTTATTTGGATTAATACCGTCAGTATGATTGAGCGTTACAAGAAAAGGCTCTGGCGAGAACAGGGACTGAAGAATGTTCATATTGTAAGTGACTGCGGCCTGATTTAATGGTCGAGAGGTCAAATGATAATTCCATGCTGCCCAAGCTAATTTACGTTTTGGCATGAGACTAATATCAGTGTGTAAAACGATTCGATTAGTTTGATAAGGAATCGAACCAAGTATCTCCTTCTCATCGTTACTCGCATCACTCAAAATCTCAAGCACTTGGTCACTATGACATGCAAAAAATACCCAATCAAACTCTTCTTCTTTCTCCCTTTTCGCTTTAACTAATACAGTTTTTGGTTTACGTGTAACCTTTTCTACAGGAGTGTTTACCAATATACGGTCCTTGAAACCTTCTGTTAATTTATTGACATATTCTTTTGAACCCCCTTTAATCACACGCCATTCTGGCCTATCAGTAACACTTAACATGCCATGATTGTGAAAAAAACGAATGAAAAACTTAGCAGGGAATTCAAATAATTGATTAGGCTCTGCAGACCAGATGGCTGAACCCATGGGAATAATATATTCATTCACGAATGATTGACTATATCGATGTTTCTTTAAATACTCGCCAAAAAGCATATCATCATTTGTGCTATTTAAAACACGTGGCGCTTCTTTATTAAACCGAAGTATCTCTTTAATCATCCACAAGAACTTTGGACGAAAAAGGTTGGATCTTTGAGCGAATAAACTATTTAAGCTAGTGCCATTATATTCAAGGCCAGAAGCTTCATTCCTTACGCTAAAGCTCATATGGCTTGATTGCGTTTCGATCCCGAGTTCGTCAAGCATTCTGATAAAATTGGGATAAGTCCAATTGTTATATACTATAAAACCCGTATCGATGTGATATTTTTGACCAAAGGCTTCAACTTCATGTGTTTGTGTATGTCCACCAACGTGTTCGTTGGCTTCATAAACCGTGATCTTATGATTCTTGTATAAATGCCAGGCAATTGTGTTTCCCGCTATTCCGGCACCAATAATAGCTATTTTCATCGAGTCACTCTTTTAACTGATAAAACCTCTGAGGGTACTTTCCTCAGATCCCAAATGAGGCCAAACCCCGATAAAATTTTCAACCCGTAGTAAGTCAAATCAATTTCCCACCAATAAAACCCCTGTCTCGCAGAACTAGGAAAATGATGATGATTGTTATGCCAACCTTCCCCTAAAGTTAAAATAGCTATTATGGAATTATTACGGCTATTATCATTTGTGATAAAACGACGCTTACCCCATACATGCGCCAAGGAATTTACGGTAAATGTCATATGGTAGAGGACGACTGTAGAGATGACAAAACCCCAAACCAAAAGCTGAAATCCATTGGTTCCAAGTTCTGGTGCATAAATCTTTAAGAAAGCTCCAAAAAAATATAAAACAAAAGCTAAAAACAGCGGTGCAATAAGATCAAATCGATCTAAAAACTTGAGTTCTGGATAGACCAATAAATCCCTAATCCGCTCAGACTTTGGCATGAAGTTCTTATTAGTTAAAAACCAGCTAACGTGGCTCCAGATGAATCCGTTTTGCAATGGTGAATGGCTGTCATCCGGTTTATCGGAATGAGCATGGTGATGTCGATGATGAGACGCCCACCATAGGGGGCCTCTTTGTGCAGCACTTGCAGCCAAGAAAGCAAAAACAAATTGCACAAAACGAGAGGTTTTAAAAGCCTTGTGAGAAAAATAACGGTGATAAAACCCCGTTATAGCGAACATTCTCAACAAGTAAAGAATGATTGATACCATCAACGCAAATTGACTAAATCCTACAAAGAAGACACCAATACAAGCTACATGCAACAGTATGAAGGGAACGACTCTTATAAGAACAATTTCTTCAGAACTATTATCTGAAGCGTTGATTGAATAGCTATCAAACCAGGCAAACAAATTTTTTAACATCTTTTACTCGACTTCATTTTCAGCTTGCTTATCCCAGTGCTGCGGAATTTTTACCAGTTTATCTATATCGTATCCCATATCTTTAATCTTATTTACATAGGTTTGATATTGTTTATCAGAAATATCAGGTTTACGTGACATTAACCAAACATAATCACGCGCATTTCTTGCAATAATGGTTAACTGATAACCTTCATCTAGGTAGACAATCCTGTATTCTGCTTTGATAGGCCAAATAAATTGCATACCCCATAATGCATTGCCTGTTTTTGGAATTACATAACCTTTGGGTTCATATTCTTTTTTCTCTCCATCAAACCCACCCTTTCTAAAAGTAAAATGCGTTTTTATGGTTCCATCTGAGTTCAATTTATATGATTCGACTGCATTGTAAATATCCTTTTCAATAAAGGTAGGTATACATGCTACAACATACCAATCCCCCATAAATCTGTTCAGATCTACATTATCTACAGTCTTAATTTCGGGTAAATTTGTGCACGCTGATAAAAATGCACAAATTCCCGTCAGTAGATTTTTAACAAAACTGTGTGCCATTTTTAACTAACTTTCTGGAAACCATGGGAAAAATTGGGGGGTGTTCTGAATATATTTTTTATAGTCCGGTCGTCGCTCGGCGATATCGGATTCAAGTAATCTAGCACCTGTGATGTTTATCAATAAATAGGTCATCAAAAAAGAAGAAATTATCGTCCACCATTGACCAGCACCTATTGCAATTAAGCCGTAACCAAACCAAATGCAGGATTCTCCGAAATAGTTTGGGTGTCTCGTATAACGCCACAAACCAGAAGCCAATACCTTATCGATATTGCCTAAATCATCTTTAAAACGAGCTAACTGAAAATCTCCAACTGTTTGAAATAACATTCCTATGAGCCATAAACTTACTCCAATGTAATCTGCAATTTTCAATTGGGATGTTGAATGAAGGCTTACATGAAGCGGTAAAGATATAAACCAGGCCAGGCAAGCTTGCAATCCAAAAACTATATAAATGCTTTTTATTTTAAAATGAGGTTCATTCCTTAAACGAATTAACTGATAACGATGATCTTCAGGTTTGTGCCTATTTCTTAAATATAAATAAGTCGACAATCTAATGGACCAAATCAAAACAAGTATCAAGACAACTTGGGCTCTTTCGCTATGAAAAGAATCAAGCATGTAATTTGTTACTGATGCGAACAGGAAAAAAATGGCCCATAAGCTATCTACAATCGTCACATTATCGTTTTTGAGGCTGATTAACCAACCAATTACTGCCAAGCCCAACAATGGCAATAATGTTATGAAATAATATGAAGCAATAAACATCAGTTATGTCTTTTCAAAAAGATAATGACTTACCCACCACTCTTGACCATTTCTTAAGCCAAATAATTCAGCACAGGACATAAAAAATATTCTCCAGCGAAATACCCATAATTTTGTGTGTCTTTCACCGTAACAAACTTTAAAAATAGCTCGAATTGATTCTATGTTATCGTCCATATTCTTAAGCCATGCATTCGCTGTATTTTTGTAATGTGTTCCGTCCCATCGCCATTGTTTCGAAATTTTTAGATGTTTTTGGAACCGTAAAGGTGTATCGTCACTTGGCATGAAGCCACCTGAAAAGAAGTATTGACTCAACCAGTCTCCTTCATCCTTGACTTCAAAGGCATAAGGTACACTTTTGTGGCAAAAAATATGCATAAAGAATTTACCGTTAGGATTTAACCATCTGCTAATTTTTTCAAAAAGTCGATCATAGTTTCTCATGTGCTCAAACATTTCTACTGAAACAACACGATCATAAGTGGCATTCGTATCAAAACTATTCATGTCACAAGTAATAACATTTAAATTTTGAAGCCCTAATTTAGATGCCTCGTCCATTATGAATTTACGTTGAGAATTTGAATTTGAAACGGAAGTGATTTTGCTTTTAGGAAAGCGCTTAGCCATTAAAATAGATAAGGAACCCCAGCCACAACCCAACTCTAATATTTCATGACCATCTTCCAATTCTGCATGTCTAAGCGTTTCAGATAATGCCATGTCTTCGGCATCGTCAAGGTTATGAACGCCGTTTGGCCAATAACAACTGCTGTACTTTCTATTTTTTCCTAAAACAAAATTAAAAAAAGCAGCCGGAACTTCATAATGCTGATCATTAGCCATTTCCGCTAACGGAGCTATTTCTGCTGTTTCCATGGTTTCAAAAAATATTTGACGAATTTGGCTTGATATTTCGCAATTATCTGAAGCAATATCATTCAATCTTTGAATACATAAATTACGTATTCCTTTTCGTATAATGAAATCTGGTATAAAGCCATTTTCTGCAAGGGTAATGCCAATATGAGTCAGGCTCACGATTAACTTTCTTATTTTTTATACACGTGATTAGAACAATTCGTTTAAGAAAAGTTTTTATGAATCTAATATTATTTGTAGTTGAACTACCTAATGATTAACTTATTGGCAATAAAGGTGAAATTTATGAGTCATTTGGAACGTTTCGCTGTAAAGCAGTATTGACTTCTTTCAAAGCCGATTCTTTCATAAAATTCCTGTGCACCCGGGGCTGAGATTAAAATTAGCGATACTTCGTTCCCGATAAACGCTTTAATTCTTGCGATCAGCTCGCTTCCTATTCCATGATTCTGGAAGTTCCTATCAACGGCAATGTCTGATAGGTAGCAACAATAATTCAGGTCAGTTAGTGCACGACAAACACCTATTAAGTGATCTTCATGCCAAGCAGATATAATCAGGTTGGAATTTGCAAACATTCGCTCAATTCGATGCACATCATCTGTAGGACGGCGAATACCTGATGACTCAAATAACCTAACAATGTCCAATGCATTAAGCGGGAAATTTTGGCGATATTCAATATTTGACATGAGTCATTGCAACCTTATAAAGCATTATTACTTGGCTAGTAATCGAATTTTCTAATCTGTTAGGCGATGATTATGAATGCAGATATCGAGAAAACAAACTCTGTTTTATTAATCTCTTATTTTTTGAGTTCATTTTCTGAAATTGACCCTAATGAAATCTTGTCATGATTTGGCATGTTATTGTCATTATTCATTGCATCCTTAAAATTTTTCACCGCTTCTCCTAAGTCGCTACCCATATTTTTAAGTTTATTAGTTCCAAAGATCAACATTACAATTATCAGTACGATTAACCAATGCCAGATACTGAATGAACCCATTTCATTTTCCTCCTATACTACAGTTTAAATAGCTTACTGATACCCCAATCATTATCCTTGAGGTCGGGATTTGATGATTTCATCCTGAACCCTATTTGCAAAACTTTCCAATTTTCCTTCCTCTAAATCAGATATCATCCAGTATTGCATTCCTTGGTATACCCATTGGAAAGCGTTGAACCCATGACGGCTTTCCTCTTTTATTTGGTGGTCCTTATTATTTTCTGGCCAAACATACAGGTTGATTGCATGTTTATTATGTCGATATATAAGCACTGCAACGGTCTTACCATTAACATAGTCTAAACGACCCCCCTCTAAAGGGAACCCTGACTCGGCAAAATCTATTACGCTAGGTGAGAAATCAACTTTGCCATTGAACCAAGGTTTAACTGTATGTTTATCGGTAGAAATGACATCCGATAAATGATCGACCTGAAGAGAACGTACATGACTGGAAATCAGTTCATCAGTAAGCCTCTCTTCTGTGTTTGGTATAGCCAAAAATAGTGACGTGCTCCATACAAGTGCTATCAATGAAATCATCATGGTTCCAATGTTCGCCCATGAGATACCAAAATTTATATTCCATCGTTTTTGAATAACATTTTTTGGGGTGGATTTACCTACTGATTCATGAATCGATTGATCTAATTGACTAAGAAACATGGGTGTCGCTTCAAAATAATTAGCATTTTTTTTAACGAGGGAGATTGTATTTATTTGCGTTTCATATTCAAGCTGGCATACCTTACAATCAGCTATGTGCTTAGCTAGCGTATCAGCTTCAGAAATGCTAAGTTCGTTATCTATATAAGCCGCTATTTGGTTCAGCGCTTCTTCATGGTTCATTATGCCCCCCCCCATTGTTTATCCCAGAATGAAGAAGAGTTGCAAGCTGTTTTCGGCCTCGTCCCAAGCGCGACATCACTGTACCCATTGGAACTTGTGTGATTTCGGCAATTTGTTTATATGACAATTCTTCAAGCTCTCTCATCACCATAACTTCACGAAACTCGATAGGTAATTGATTCAGTGCATTCTGAATAATGCGTTGATTATCCTTTTGAATTAATATGTTTTCAGGATTATATTCATCATCCCTCAAATTTTCATTTGCTTCTGATCCATGAAGTTCTTCATCGAATTCAACAAACTGGGTCTGCAATTTATTTTGATGATGCCATGTATAAAAGGTATTCCTGACGATTCCTAGTAACCAGACTCGTCCATCTTCCCCATGAAAGCTATCAAAAAACTTGTATGCCCTTAAATAGGCCTCTTGCACTATATCTTCAGCTTCTTGATTTCCACGAGTCAGCCAACGAGCCAGATTAAATGCTGAGTTTATATGTGGCATTACCGTTGTCTGAAAACGTTGCTTCCTGTTTGATTCATTCATCGCAAGTTTCCATATTTCATCAGTCAATACCAACTTAATCAAAATTTTATTCCCTTAGATTGAATTTTTGGGAATAAATATTGAGCGATTTAAGTAATACATGTTAACGACCAACTAATCGTTTAACAATAGGAGATATACGTGAAGAATTCGATTAATAGACGCGACTTTTTAAGATTAGCTGGACTTGGTGGAGTAGTATTCGCTTCTAGTCTATCTGGCTGTGCTTCAATGGGTGCATACAAAGAAAAATCTGAAGAGACTAATGATTTTTATTTTGTTCAACTTTCAGATACACATTGGGGATTTGAAGGTCCTCCCAATCCTGATGCTAAGGGCACATTAATTAAGGCGGTTTCTGCAGTTAATAGTCTTCAGCAACCTCCTGATTTTATTATGTTTACTGGTGACCTAACCCATACTACAGACAATCCCAATGAACGTCGTAAAAGATTGGGTGAGTTCAAGGCTATCGTTTCTGAACTCAAAGTTAAGAATGTAAGATTCATGCCTGGTGAGCACGACGCTTCATTGGATCACGGTGAAGCTTATAAAGAGTTCTTTGGAGAAACTCATTATACTTTTGATCACAAGGGGATACATTTCATCGTTCTTGATAATGTTTCTGATCCCGCCGCTGCTTTAGGAGATCAGCAATTGGCTTGGCTTGCCGATGATCTAAGTAAATTAACCAAAGATGCCAATGTCGTTGTTTTTACTCATCGGCCTTTATTCGATTTATATCCTCAATGGGACTGGGCGACTCGTGACGGTTCAAAAGCTATCGAAATTCTGATGGCCCATTCAAATGTAACCGTATTCTATGGTCATATTCACCAAGAAAATCATTTCATGACCGGTCACATAGCTCATCACTCTGCTAAATCATTGATGTTTCCACTACCTCCGCCTGGGTCACAACCTAAAAGAATGCCTGTTCCGTGGGATATGTCTCAGCCCTACCGAGGTTTAGGGTTCCGTGAAGTGGATGCGGGAAGTAAAAACTATGCTTTTGATATAAAAGAATACCCGGTAATCAAGAGTTAATCATGGATATGAAGATCGATAGGAGAAAGTTTCTGATAGGCTCTTCGATTCTTGGGATCGGTGCAATCTGTTCCTTTGCATTTTCAGAACCTGAAGAAAATGTAATTTTTGTCATTGCTAAAAAGTTTGAATTTTCTCCTAATGAAATCCATTTGAAAATGGGCGTTCCGGCCATTTTGGAATTTACATCATTAGATACTTTAATGGGTTTTAATCTTCCTGATTTCAAAGTCCGTACCGATATAGTACCTGGAATGAAATCTCGGCTATCCTTCACTCCGGACAAAGCTGGAACTTTCACTTTTTATTGTGACATTTTTTGTGGTTCTGGGCACGAGGACATGAATGGATTGTTGATAGTTTCCTAAAGTTTTTATAGCTCGGCTTGTTTCGTGAATCCTTTACTTACAGGACAAATTAGGACTCCACGTACTCATTTGCTTGAAATGCAATTGCCTTGTCGTGAATATGATTAGTGCAGTTTTAATTTCATTATGAATAAACTCTGACGCATTTATCCAACTTGCTTTAATTAGTACTGAAATAATTTATTTAGTCTTTTGATTCATCATTATTTCAAAACATTTTGTTTATAAATAGTTATTTATGATGTTAATTTTTTGAAAATCATTTGAAATTTTTAACGTTAATTAGTGTGAAAGTTGCATTCATTTGCCGCTATCGCACAAACAACCAAATCGTTAACAACGTACCAACAAATACGACAAATCCGCGTAATAACTTTGCCGAAAGCCGATTTAACAGCCAACTACCAGTAAAGGCCCCCCCCAATCCACCCAGAGCCAAAGCGATAGCCGCTTGCCATATCACCTGACCGGAGAATACAAATAACATAACTGCTGAGGCATTCATTGCCATTGCAAGAACATTTTTAGTGGCATTAGCCATCCGAACATCTTGTCCTGCAATTGTCAAAGCGGCCAGCATTAAGAATCCTATTCCGCCTCCAAAATATCCGCCATATATTCCTATTATAAACTGAACGGTCATTATGGAAATTTTTGGCAGATTGTGAGCTGCATGGATTGGGGCCTTACGAAAGCTTCCCCAGGCAAATACAGTTGTTGCAAATAAAACCAGCCAGGGTACAAGTTTTGAAAAAAATGCAACTGGCGTGTTGAGTAAAAGCATTGCACCTAGGATACCACCTGCTAAACTTAAGAAAAAAAGTTCATTTAAGTTTACCGCTCCTGCTCCTCCTGCTAGTTTTCTGCCAGCAAAGGCTGTAGTTATCTGATTCGGAAAAAGCGCAATTGTTGAAGTTATGTTTGCTGTTAACGGATTAAGTCCAGCTAACAATAATGCAGGGAAAGTAATGAAAGAGCCACCGCCAGCCAGCGTGTTTTGGGTGCCCGCATAAAATCCAGCAAACCCAATTAAAATCAACGTAGTTGGTTCGTTATGAAGCATTCTGGAAAATTGATATCCTGATCGATATTTTTACTGATTGATTATAGATAAAACTTCCCAGATGAATGCTGATCCCGCCAACATATTGAATGTTTCGAGTTCACTTTAACAATTTGGCATGAATCAACTTATGTCTTAGGTATTTGTGAAATTTTTCCCAATTCGCTGAAAACTTGTAGGGTCTCATTTAAATTAAATTCTCAACTACCAATATACAATAACTTATCATATAACAAATGAGAAAATCTATTTTTAAATTCTCATTTTTCTAGATAATCCTACATTCCGTCTTATATTCCTGAACAAAAACATTGAGTTGGATTAAGTTTATTGTTGACAGGATTCTTTTGAAATCTATACCATTTAAATCATGAATACTTACTCCATCTCCCCAATTAAGCACCCTGCGCTTTATCTCAAGCGAATCGGTGCTACAGGTCGATCGCCAAGAAATATCTTTGGTCTACCTGTTTCCCCAATTAATTAGCCGTCATTAAATAGTGACGGCTTCATAGGAGCTGTCATGAGTAATGATGTTATTTATCCAATTGCTGACTTTAATAGCGTAAAGAAACGTGTTGATTCTTTAAGACGCCGTTCTGAAGATGTTCAAAGTCGGCTAGCACAAACCCTTAAGAAACTTTGGAATAGTGAGCGTGTACTCCGCTCAGTGCCCATTAATATCAGGTTTGATGAACTTCGTTTACGTTTTCCTCAATTTGAAGAAGTTATCGATTTTTACGAAAACACCGTCATTAGTCTGGCTCGGTTAAGTCTGCCATTTGAAATTCCCCCTGTCTTATTACAAGGTGATCCTGGTCTTGGTAAGACTTATTTTGCCAGTGAACTAGCCAAGCTGATTAATTTGCCATTCTTTGAGATCTCCTTAGCAACCGCTACATCCTCTTTCTCCTTAAGCGGAAGTAGTATCCAGTGGGCAGAAGGAACGACCGGTTTCATTTGTGAGACTCTTGCGGAAAGTGAGGTGGCGAATCCTATCATTTTAATTGATGAGATCGACAAGTCATTAACTGGTTCAAGATTCAATCCGATGAATGTCTTCTATGGCTTGTTAGAGTCCCATTCTGCAAAGCGATTTCGTGATGAAGCCCTTGAGATTGAGTTGGACGCCAGTAAAATCATCTGGATTGCCACAGGTAACTATATTGAAAATATACCGGCACCCATACAGTCACGAATGCGCGTTTTCAATATCAGGCAACCTAAAATCGAATGCATGCCTCACGTCGTCGAGAGCATCTACGCCCATACGATTAACACAAAGGCTTATGGCAAATTATTAGACAAGAGGTTGGATGATTCAGTCATCACGACCTTAGTTACCCAATCACCAAGAACCATCCGATTAGCAATCGAAGAAGGGGCATTTAAAGCCATTCGCCAAGAAAGAACCCAAATTCTTGTTAATGATTTGCCAGTATTTAGAAAGGAAAACAATCGTGTCGGATTTATATAATCAAGATGTATCTTTTGACTCAACCCTCTTCGTGAGATTGCTTTGTGCAAATACAAAAATTGTCGTTCCGAACTATATAGAGATAACGTTTCAGGCTGGATGGAAGAATATAGTTGAGGAGCTCATTAAATCAATTTCCAGATACCCTATCGAGCTAGTCCAAATTTCAGATCTCTATTCTTTGCTAGATGTAAGATTTGAAGTCTTGAAGCAAACTCGGGAAGTCAATATTTGGCGTGCTATTGATCAAGCTCGCCAACTCTCTAAGACAACATGTGCTCAATGTGGCAATGACAAGAATTCCTGGGAGAGAAATATTCCTAGTCATAAGTTATGTAAATCATGTTTTAAAAATAGTGGAAGGAATAACAAAACAGGTACTTGGCTGGATAAATATTAAAAGTTAGCTAACTAAGATTTAGCTGGATTTTGTTAATATGAATGTCTGTTTTGGGGATTCGTAAGTATAGTGGTATTTGAACACTTTCGGCCCAAAGCAGCCAGTATGAATCGATCGTATTTTTTGATAATTGACTGAATATTAAATTATGGTTGACACACGTACAGAAATGAATAATGCACTCAAAGAAATAGTGGTTCCAGTGCTACGTAAAATAGGTTTCAAAGGAACGTTCCCCCACTTTTATCGTGAGCGAAATCAACACGTTGATTTGCTTTCATTTCAGTTCAATCTGAACGGTGGAAGCTTTGTGGCCGAATTGTCATTTGCAGAACCAAGTAGGAAAAACGTATACATATATAAAGAGACTTCTGCAAATAAGCTTCGTGTGTCTCAAACCTCTAAAAGGTTAAGACTTGGTGCATTGGACTCCGATACTGACAATTGGTTTTCCTTTGATTCTGTTGGCATCTTGAAACGTCGTCCTAAATACAGAGAAATTGCTTCACAAGTAGTCAGATTGGTTGAACTGCAGGCAATTTCGTGGTGGGATGAAAATCGTCAGGAAGAGTAAGCGGCCCATTTCGGACATTAAGAGACGTCCGCTTGCTGTTTATATTAATTAACTGCATGATGTACATATGAGAATACTATTTCTACAGCTTCGTTAGGTTTCAGAACCCACAATGTACTTAATAATATTCCGCTTCGTTTTTCTTGGGACCTTCGTAGGGGGTGGAGTTTTTCTATTATCTCAAGGCATTCTAAGCGATATAGACCCGGCACCTTCATGGCTAACCCTTATTCCAATAGCCTTCTTTAGCTGTATTCTTGCATCGTTTTTAGCACTACCTCTCGGTGGTTTTCCAGCCGCTGTAGTAGGTTTCGCGTATTGGTTCGGATTAAGTCGATTCACAAAACAAAACCCATCCCCTATTTACAGAATGTTGATAGGCGCATGCATAGGGACAACAATTAGCGTTACGTTTGGGGGTTTATTGTTTTCTGAAGTATCAATGATGCATAGTGCAGTTCAAAATCTAATATCATGGGCAATAGCTGGTGGATTTGGCTCTGCTATATCCGCATTGAGTGTAGGTCAAAGTACTTATGAATATGCGTTTTTCACTCAAGAAATTACAGCTGAACCAGATCCATCATTAAAAAAGGACGTTTAAAAACGGCGCCTTTTAATTCTATTGATCACAGACTGCTTTGAAGATAATCGACTGTCTCAAAAGAGCCGAAAGTTCAGATATTCAGCGTCGACTATTGTGGAATGCAATTTCTTAGACTTGCCGTACACTTTAAATTAACGGAATAATGCACAGATTAGAATTGTTTTCCACATCATCGTTAGTTATATGAATATCCAATTAAATTTTACTGCAGCGTTACTCTGTTTTTTTGCTTTTAACGGAAATGCGTTTTCAGCATGCAAAACTTATGACACAGAGGGTATTACGTTAAAAGGAAAGGTCGAACTTAAAACCTTTTTTGGACCACCAAACTATGGTGAAAATCCTGAAACCGACGCAAAAGAGGTACAAGCTTTACTAAAACTTGATATGCCATTGTGTACAATTGAATCGGTTGATGAGCAAGCGGAAAAAAACCAAAATCTTGTGACGCTTATTCCGCTTGGAAATTTTTCACTTAAAAAGTTTTCAGGGCAACATGTTTCCGTAACCGGGAGTTTGATTCATTCAATCAGTGGTCATCACCATACGCCTGTTCTAATTGACCTTAAGTTTCCACCAATTATTGAGCATGATTAAATATATAAGTAACTAATACATCAATCTAACTTTTGAATGTCGCTTATGGGCAGGAATCCCTGAGAGACAATTACTGCTCTTAGGAAGTCGAATGGTATATTCATTTTAGAATTAATTTGTACACTTCAATAAAAACGTAAATCAATATATTTACAGCTTGTAATACTAATAGAGAATTTATTAAAACTCTCCTTTTGACATACATATCAAATTTCAATGTAATCATTTCAATCTTTTTTTGATTTGCCCTAAAAGAGAATGTGTATTGATTATCTAGATATACAGTATCAAAACGTACTCGGTTTATGAAAAAAAGCCTATCAATTTGGAATTTTGAAGAGTCTGATTGTTGGTATGGAATTATTAGGTTAGAAAAATAAAATTGATCATTTGAAAACATTAGCTCATTACCTGACAAACTTTCATGAACTAAATGTCCCATTTCATCTTTTACAGTTTTCCAGCCTTGCACC
>CAIPBJ010000114.1 GCA_903863255.1 uncultured Methylophilaceae bacterium | reverse complement strand
TGAACCTCTACAATACGTTGATTCATGCCCAATCCGATGCAGGAGAAGGTGTGGTCGTCATTGAAAAAGGCAAGATTGTTTATGCCAACGATGCGCTATGGAAAATAGGCGGATATGAGCCAGGTGACATTCCATTGGGCTCCGATTTCATGATGTTGATCCATCCATCTGACAGGAAGCGCATAGCAGAGATGAACCATATGCGTCTGCTAGGATTTGCCCAGCCTAGCCGTTACGAGGCATTGGGTCTAGCCAAGAAAGGTCATCCTGTTCCGGTCGAGATTGCGTCAGCAAACTATCGTGACGATAGTGAGCGAATTGTCACCCTGGTCATTGATATTACCGAACGAAAAAAAGCAGAAGAAGCCTTGGCAAAGAGTCAGGAAGACTATAAGGAACTGGTCGAGTCTGTTCAGGCTATCGTTTGGAAAGCCGATCCTTATGGAAATTTCACTTTTGTCTCACATGAGGCAGAAACACTTTTGGGATACCGTTTGAGTGAATGGACTACCAAAGAAGATTTTTGGAAACAGATCATTTATCCTGACGACAGAAATTGGGCATGCGAACATTTCCATAATGAGTCCCTTAAACTCCAAAGCTTTATTTTCGATTACAGGGTGATTGCTGCAGATGGGCGAATAGTGTGGTTGCAGCATATGGTCAAGGTCATACCGAATCGTTCTGGATTCAGGCCTCAGGAACTTGTCGGTGTGATGCTGGATATCTCCGAGCGCAAGAAAGCCGAGGCGGGACTTCGCCTTTCAAGGCAGGTATTTGAAAATACGGCGGAAGGGATATTGATTACCGATGCCAATTTCCATGTATTGGAAGCGAATCTCGCGTATACGAAAATCACAGGCTATCAGAAGGATGAAATTGTAGGGCGTCCACTGAAAGTCTTGAGTGCCGGGCTGCATGATCGAAAATATTATGATTCGATCTGGCACAGGATCGAAACGCAGGGCCAGTGGGTCGGTGAGATATGGAATCTCCGAAAAAATGGCGAGAAATACCCCGAATGGCTATCAATCAGTACGGCAAAGGATGCTAAAGGTGTCGTGCAGAATTACGTGGCCGTATTCTCCGATATTTCACAACGCAAAAGATCCGAAGAGCGTTTGCAGTTCCTGGCTAATCACGATGCGCTTACGAGATTGCCTAATCGGGCACTGCTTCATGAAAAGGGCGAGCTTGCCGTCGTAAGAGCCCAAAGGAATCAAACGAAACTTGCCATTCTGTTTATTGATCTGGATCGGTTCAAAATCATCAACGATACACTTGGTCACCAGACGGGCGATGTTTTGCTGCAGGAAGTTGCTAAACGCCTGCAAAGTTGTCTCCGAGAATCCGATGTCGTGGCAAGACAAGGTGGAGATGAGTTTGTGGTGATGATTGAGGATTTTGCCGACGAACAGTTCCTTGCTGATGTAGCGCGCAAGATCATGAGTGTCCTTTCGCATCCGTTCGTGCTCATGAATCAGGAGCTTTATGTCACGGCGAGTATCGGCATCAGCATCTTCCCGGATGACGGGGTGGATATATTCTCGCTGCTTAAACATGCTGATGTGGCCATGTATCGTGCCAAAGAGAACGGTAAGAATACGTTCCATTTTTATGCTGCCGACAGCAACTTCCATAGCGTGGCCTTACTTGAGCTCGAAAATAGCCTAAGGCGAGCATTGGAACGAAATGAATTCGTTCTGCACTATCAACCCAAAGTGGATCTGCGTACCCAGAAGATCGTCGGGGCTGAAGCCTTGCTCCGTTGGCAACATCTCGACCTAGGCCTGTTGTCGCCGTCCCAGTTCATTAAGCTGGCTGAAGAAACCGGATTGGTGATTGATATTGGCGGTTGGGTCTTGAGGGAGGCGTGCAGGGAAGCGGTGGCTTGGCAAACGCTCAGTGAGGAACCCATTCGTGTTGCAGTGAACTTGTCAGCCAGGCAATTCCGTGAATCCAATCTGAATCAGCATATCGCTGAAGCACTTGCAGATAGCGGATTGACCCCGGACTGTCTGGAGCTGGAAATTACCGAGAGCATGATCATGCAGAACGTTGAACATGCAATCAGCCTGCTGCAGCATTTTAGAGCGCTCGGCACGCATGTGCTGATTGATGATTTTGGAACTGGCTATTCTTCGCTGGGCTACTTGAAGCAGTTTCCAATCGATTCACTTAAAATCGATAGCTCTTTTGTAAGGGATATACCGCAAGACAGCGATGACATGGCCATTACCCAAGCGATCATCGCGATGGCTCATAGCCTCCACATCAAAGTGATCGCCGAGGGGGTCGAAAATAAAGAACAGTTGGATTTCCTGAAAGAACAGGAATGCGACCAGATCCAAGGTTTTATTTTCAGCCAGCCCTTACCGGCTCAGGAATTTTCGCTATTGCTTAAATCCCAGCCAATACGTAAATGGCAGTTATTAAACTCTTCTTTGACGCTGGCTTCTTCAGCGTAACAAACTTTTCACTCATCAATCGAACTTAACACGTTGCCATTCACGGCAGGCGGTCAACTAATGGTGTCCTTCTTTGGCCATATTGATCGAGTACTTTGGTATCTCAATGACAAGGTCGGTTTCCGCGACGATGGCCTGACAAGAGAGACGGGATTGAGGCTCAAGACCCCAGGCCTTATCAAGGAGGTCCTCTTCATTCTCATCCAGAGGGTTAAGTGTCTTATAGCCTTCACGAACGATGACATGGCAGGTCGTGCATGCGCATACCTTGTCGCAGGCATGTTCGATATCAATATCGTTCTCAAGCAGATTGTCACAAATGGACACCCCGGTCTTTGCCTCGAAAGCGGCTCCTTCCGGACAAAGTTCAATGTGCGGTAACACGATAATTTGCGGCATGTTATATTTCCAGTGAGTCCAAGTTTTGGCCGGCCAGCGCTTTCGTTACCGATGCATCCATGCGACGGGCCGCGAAGCTTTCAGTGCTTTTATTGAGCTTCTCCGTTGCACGATTGATGGCTTGACTGTCATCCGATTTCATAATTTCCTTCAATGCTTCCATTTGCGAATAAATGGCTTCTTTTTCGTCAGGTGATAATATCTTATCTGCATCCTGGTCCATAGCAAACGTGATCGACTCGAGCAATCTGGCTGCTTCGACTTGGGCTTCCCGGACAGCCCGGGCCTGTTTGTCGTTCTCGGCAGCTAGGAATGAGGATTTTAACATGTTGCCGATCTCTTCATCCGAGAGACCATAGGAGGGTTTCACCACGACATGAGATTCCAGTCCGCTCGTTTGTTCCTTGGCGCTTACTGAAAGCAATCCGTCTGCATCAATCTGGAAGGTAACTCGAATCCGGGCGGCGCCCGCTGCCATTGGAGGGATGCCTCTAAGTTCGAACTTCGCAAGAGAACGGCAATCGGACACAAGCTCTCGTTCACCTTGAAGGACATGAAAGCTCATTGCGGTTTGCCCGTCTTTGAAAGTAGTAAATTCCTGAGCCCTTGCTACCGGTAATGTGGCGTTTCTAGGGATGATCTTTTCAACCAGACCTCCCATTGTCTCAAGTCCGAGTGATAATGGCGTGACATCCAGCAGCAGTAGATCTTTATCTGAACGGTTGCCAGCAAGCACATTTGCCTGGATTGCCGCACCTAAGGCAACGACTTTGTCAGGATCCAAATTGGTTAACGGTTCTTGTTTGAAGAAATCAGCAACGGCATGACGAATATGAGGCATACGCGTTGCCCCGCCCACCAGGACGACACCATTAATCTCATCGAGGCTCAACCCTGCATCCCTTATCGCTTTTCGTGTTGGATTAAGGGTTTTTGAAACGAGGTTTTGGGTGAACTCGTTGAACTGGCTAACATTCAGGGTAATATCCACAAAATAGCCATTGCTTAGTTTACAAGTGATTTGCGATTCATAATTGTCTGTTAGCCATTCTTTCGCCTGTCTGGATTTGGTGAGTAGCAGACGGGTGTCTTCCTCGCTCAGGGGCGAAAAATTGGGAACTTTCAAGCGAATCTGATCCAAAATCCAACAAAATATCCGATGGTCGAAATCATCGCCGCCCAAAGCAGAATCACCATTCGTTGCCAAAACCTCGAATACGCCTTTTGATAATCGCAAGACGGATATGTCAAACGTGCCCCCACCGAGGTCATAGATAACGTAGACGCCTTCTGAGGCATTGTCGAGACCATAAGCAACGGCAGCTGCCGTAGGTTCATTCAGCAAGCGCAGAACATGGATGCCAGCCAAACGTGCGGCATCCTTGGTCGCCTGGCGCTGCGCTTCGTCAAAATAGGCCGGAACCGTGATGACAGCGCCGGTTAACTCTCCACCCAGCGCTTTTTCTGCACGTGTTCTAAGCGTCTTAAGTATTTCTGCGGATATCTCCACAGGACTTTTGTTTCCGACCCTTGTCTCAATTTGAAGCATCCCATTGGATTCCTTGTTCGTATTCTCCACGAAACGGTAAGGAATATGCGCTCTGTTAGCGATATCCTTTAATCCACGACCCATGAATCGTTTTACAGAAACAATGGTGTTGGTCGGATCCGTGCTTTGTTGTGCTTGTGCATCGTGTCCGACTTCAACACCGTTATTTTCCAGATAACGAACGACGGAGGGAAGCAGCGCATGGCCGTGTTCGTCTTGAAGAACCGTGCTCATTCCACTTCGAACCGTTGCCACGAGGGAGTTGGTTGTACCCAGATCAATCCCGACAGCCAGATTGTGTTTATGTGGGGCTGCACTCATGCCTGGTTCTGAAATCTGCAATAAGGCCATACCTAATCTTCTATTCCTATGATAATTTGTTCTATGTCGGAAGTGACTTTATCTACAAAGCTAAGCTTTCTGACAATGGACGAGGCCGACACGAGATCCTTGTCATCTGCCAGATCTGTTTCCAGTTTTGAGAGGTAATCCTTCGATGTGACTTTCATTAACTGTAACAAGTTGTCCAATTCAGCAAGGTTATGATCATTTTTGGCTTCTTCAATCGCTTCACGCCACTCCATTTGCTTCATTAGAAAATCGGCAGGCATGGCAGTATTGCTCTCCTCCAGGGTATCCACACCACGAAGCTTTAAAAGGTAGCGGGCACGTTGCGTCGGGTGTTTTAGGGTGCGATACGCATCGTTCACGTGGGCTGCAACCTGAAAGGATTGTTTTTGCTCGGAGGCGGATCCTGATACAAAGCGATCCGGATGAAACTCGCTTTGCAGTTTCCTGTAGTTTTGGTCTAGACGATCGGAATCAATTCTAAATTGGGTAGGCAAGCCAAAAAGCTCAAAATAATTTCGGCTCAATAATTCCATGATTTTCAATCAAACAGTAAAACTCTCGCCACATCCGCACTCATCTTTGACATTGGGATTGTTGAACTTGAAGCCCTCGTTCAGGCCTTCCTTAGCAAAATCGAGTTCGGTGCCGTCGATGTAAACGAGACTTTTTGGGTCTACGATAACCTTCACGCCATGGCTCTCGAATGCCATGTCCTCGGGCTGCATCTCATCAACAAACTCAAGGGTGTAGGCCATCCCTGAACAGCCAGTCGTTTTTACGCCAAGTCTTAAACCAATCCCCTTGCCTCGGTTGGCAAGAAACTTCTCAACTCGCTGTGCGGCTGACTCAGTCAACGATATCGCCATATCTAAATTCCTTAAACAGTTTCTTTATTCATCGGTTGTTTTGCTTTTAAATCAGCAACGGCAGCCTTGATCGCATCTTCTGCCAATACCGAACAGTGTATTTTAACAGGAGGCAGAGCCAATTCCTCTGCAATTGCCGAATTCTTGATTTCAGCAGCCTGATCCAATGTTTTGCCTTTAAGCCACTCGGTGACGAGCGAGCTTGATGCGATGGCAGAACCGCAACCGTAGGTTTTGAATTTGGCATCTTCAATGATGCCGCTGTCATTTACTTTTATCTGCAGCTTCATGACGTCGCCGCAGGCGGGTGCGCCTACCATGCCAGTTCCTACATTTGGGTCGCTCTTATCCAGGGAACCTACGTTCCTGGGGTTTTCATAGTGGTCAATAACTTTGTCTGAATATGCCATTTGCTACTCCTTAATATTGTTGCTTAATGGGCTGCCCATTCCACTTTAGACAGGTCAACACCGTCTAAGTGCATTTCCCAAAGTGGGGATAGTTCACGTAATTTTCCAATTTTGTTTTTCATCAGTGACACGGTGTAATCAATCTCTTCCTCGGTTGTAAAGCGTCCGATGGAAAAACGAATGGAACTATGTGCCAACTCGTCAGAACGACCTAATGCACGAAGCACGTACGAAGGTTCAAGGCTCGCAGATGTGCAGGCAGAACCCGACGATACCGCGATATCCTTAACTGCCATGATCAGTGACTCACCTTCAACGAAGTTAAAGCTGATGTTCAAATTATGGGGAACGCGTTTTTCGATATCTCCGTTCACATACACTTCATCAATGCTAACGAGTCCTTGCAGTAACCTGTTTCGCAAGCGAAGGATGCGTTCGTTTTCCTGTTTCATTTCTTCACGGGCGATCCTGAAGGCTTCACCCATGCCAACGATCTGATGCGTAGGAAGGGTGCCGGACCGCATTCCGCGCTCATGGCCTCCGCCGTGCATTTGTGCTTCAATACGTATACGCGGTTTTCGACGAACGTAGAGTGCGCCAATCCCTTTTGGACCATAGGTCTTGTGTGCAGAAAAACTCATGAGGTCGACAGGAAGTTTTTCAAGGTCGATTTCAACCTTGCCTGTCGCCTGAGCGGCATCGACATGGAAAATGATGTTGTTTTCACGGCAAATGTTGCCGATGGCCTCAATGTCCTGAATGACACCTATCTCGTTATTTACGAACATCACCGACGCCAGTACCGTGTCGGGACGAATTGCTGCCTTGAATTTTTCAATGTCGATCAGGCCATTGGGTTCCGGATTAAGGAACGTTGCCTCGAATCCTTCACGTTCAAGTTCGCGAACCGGGTCGATGACCGCTTTATGCTCGGTCGCAACAGTAATGATGTGTTTGCCTTTGGTCCCGCTATAGAAGTGGGCCGCGCCCTTGATGGCAAGGTTATTGGATTCCGTAGCCCCCGATGTCCAGACGATCTCGCGAGAATCGGCGTTGACCAGCCTTGCAACTTCTTCTCGTGCTTCTTCGACTGCCTTCTCTGCGGCCCATCCAAAGGAATGGCTCCGGGAGGCTGGATTGCCGAATATTTTTGTCAGATAGGGAATCATCTTCTCTGCTACCCTTGGGTCGACCGGGGTGGTAGCGGAATAATCCAAATATATAGGTGTGGTTAAGCTCATTGTGTTCCTTTTATACTGCGATTGCCGTTAATTGTTTAAATCTTGATATTTCGTTTGCCAATGCGGTCAGGAAGCTTTCGATTTCTTCCATGCTGTTCGTACTGGAAAGGCTTACTCGAATTGCCCCTCGTGCCATATCGGGCTGAATTCCCATGGCGAGGAGCACATGGCTTGGTTCGGTGCTGTCACTTGAGCAGGCTGAGCCGCTCGCGACTGCATATCCCTTGCGGTCCATAGCCATGACAAGCGTTTCACCGTCAATACCTTCGAAAGCAAAAAAACTGGTGTTGGGTAGTCTTTCAGCCGCCACCCCGAAAATGCGGGCACCCAGATTCCTGAGTCCTATCTCTAAAGCGTCACGCAAGCTTTTTATGCTCGCGGCATGCTCAAGCCTTTCATATTTTAATAATTCACAAGCTGCCCCAAATCCGACAATTGCAGCTAGGTTTTCTGTCCCGCTTCGTAACCCTCTTTCCTGACCTCCACCAAGCATCTGGGCGATCAGGTCAACGCGCTTGTCTATGACCAAGGCGCCAACTCCATGTGGGCCATTGATTTTATGGGACGACAAGGTCATCGCATGCACATGGAGGGCATTGAAATCGATATCAATCTTGCCCAATGCCTGCACGGCATCCGTGTGAACGAGGGCATGATGATCTCGTGCAATCTGGGCAATCGAATCGATGTTCTGGATGACGCCGGTTTCATTATTCGCAAGTATGACGGATACGAGGCCGGTAGGCGTTTTTAGCTTTTCCAGAAGGGAATCAACGATCACCTTGCCATTTTCATCCACATCAATGGTGTTCACCTTGATGCCATGCTTTTGCAATCCCTTGGCAGGGTTCATTACGCAGGGATGTTCAATCGCACTGACGGCGATAGCCTGACCATTTCCAAGAGTCGATATGCCTCGAATCGCAAGGTTATTGCTTTCGGTGCCGCCGCTGGTAAAAACAATTTGCGAGGGATGGGCCTCGACAGCATTAGCAACTTGTTCTCGGGCATGGTCTATCGCTTGCCTTGACATCCTTCCGAACCAATGTCTGCTGGCAGGATTTCCATTTTGCCGTGACAAATAAGGTATCATCGCCTCCAGGACGCGCGGGTCAAGTGCCGTGGTTGCATTATGATCAAAATAAGCTTTATTGATTTGCATGACAGTTAGGCAATCATGGCCTTGATTTTGAAATCCTGGCGACTGTTGATAGGAACCGTTTTTGTTGCCTGCTGAGACGCAACAAGGTCCGCCAACGAAATTCCTGAAAGGTACTCCAGGATTTTAACGTTCAAACTCGACCAGAGGTCATGTGTCATGCATCGACGCTCATCCCTGCAGTTCTCATGGCCACCACACTGTGTGGCATCAATAAGTTCGTCAACTGCAGCAATGATCTCGGACACGGATATTTCACTGTGTTTCTTTGCAATGCGATAACCGCCACCGGGACCGCGAACACTTTTGACGAGTCCGCTACGACGAAGGCGACTGAATAACTGTTCAAGGTATGACAGGGAGATACTTTGGCGTTCGCTGATCCCGGCCAGCGTGACGGGCTTCTCGACTTCGTTAAGCGCCAAATCGAGCATGGCAGTCACTGCAAATCTGCCTTTTGTAGTTAATCGCATGGTGTATAGCTTCCTAATAACGGTGATGTAGGTAACCTTAATGATCACCCCAAAATAGATCAAGAAAAATGCTATCTAGAAGGGGTGAACTATATAATACCCTAACACTTTAGTCAACTATTAACCTGAAAGGTTCAATTCCTTAAATGCCTTTTATTGAATTCACATCAAATGCTTTGCCAATCTCGACCTCGCTTTCGATATCGGCTCCCAGTTTACTTAATTGCTGAGTAATGAGTTGGAGCTGCTGATCTTGTTTGGCCGTGTGATCAAGCAGGGCATGGATGGCCTTGGTCATTGGATCATTCATGTCGTCACTTATCGCGTAGGCGCTAAACCCCATTTTTTCAGCCATCGTCTTTCGTTGCTTGATTGCCTCATCATCAATGATGCGGGCTGGAATACCGACTGCGGTGGCACCTACTGGGACATCCTTGACGACTACTGCATTCGAGCCTATTTTTGCCCCTGCTCCAACCGTGATGGGCCCGAGTACCTTTGCCCCGGCACCAATGACGACACCGTTTTCCAATGTGGGATGGCGTTTTCCCTTGTTCCAGGAGGTGCCTCCGAGGGTGACCCCGTGATAGAGCGTGCAGTCATCTCCAATGACGGCCGTTTCTCCAATCACAATGCCCATGCCATGGTCGATGAATACCCTTCTTCCAATCGTGGCGCCAGGATGGATCTCTATTCCGGTAAACCAGCGAGCCAGATGAGAAGTGAAGCGGGCCAGCCAATAAAACTGGTGTTTCCAGATATAGTGGGACATGCGGTGAATCAGAAGCGCATGCACGCCGGGATAAGTGGTCAGTATTTCCCATCGGGTTCTTGCGGCGGGGTCCCGTTCAAACACCACATTGATATCTTGTTTAATTTTATTAAACATTATTCGATTTATCCTTTTATTAACGGTCAAATTGACTGCACGTCATTTACTGATAGTCTAAAGCTTTGTTATCGCCTTGTCATGCCATGGCGAGTTAATCGATTGGGTTCGAGCGTGGGCTTTGCATGAGTTTGAAAATGCCACGCAAGATATTGACTTCTTCTTTTTCCAGGCGGGATCGTGCAAACATGCGTCTTAATCGTTGCATGATCCGTCCCGGTTCTTTTGCCTTAAGGAATCCTATACTGTACAAGGTTTGTTCGAGATGCTCATACATCAGCTCGATATCATCAATACTGGCATAATGAATCGTCTTGTCCGGTTGAGGGCTGATCTGGCTTTTTGGCAGGTCACGAAGCGGGTCTTTCTGATCCAGAAGGGCCATCCTCAATTCATAACATACAATCTGAACGGCTGCCGCGAGATTGAGTGAGGCATACTCAGGATTGGCAGGGATCATTGCAACCATTTGACACAGATCCAGTTCAGCATTGGAAAGTCCGCTCATTTCAGTTCCAAAAACAAAGGCAATGTTTTGTGGACTTTCAGTATGGGCTTGAAGCAATTCGGGCAACCGACCTGCGACCTCCCTTATTGGGAGCAGCGCATGGGAAAGCTGGCGTCTTCTGGCGCTAAGCCCGATAACGAAAGTGCATCCTGCCAATGCTTCTTCCAGCGTGTGACAGACGGTAGCCTTCTCCAAAATATCTGTCGCCCCGCTGGCAAGCGAATTGGATTCCGGACTTGGAAAGATTTTTGGTTGAACCAAATAGAGATTCTGAAAGCCCATTGTTTTCATGGCTCTTGCTGTCGAACCTATGTTTCCAGGATGGCTGGTTTGACATAGAACGATCCTGCAATGATTCAATAAATGTAGATTAGGTGTCATTTAATTTGGAACTCAAGGCAATACACATTAAAATAGCATTTTAACAGTTCTTTAAAGTTTGCCTTGATATTCAATTCGGGCAAAAGCAAAAGTGGAAAATTCAAGATGATGCATCCGATGCTAACAAATGCAGTAAAAGCAGCACGCCGTGCGGGCTCGATCATTACACGAGCTTCAGAAGACGTTGGCTCCCTCAAGGTAAGAAGTAAGACATTCAATGATTTTGTCAGTGAAGTGGATCATGCTTCGGAACGTGCAATCATCGAGATACTCCAGGATGCTTACCCTGACCATGGTTTTTTGGGTGAAGAAAGCGGCACCTCCAATAGCGAAGCGGACAATATCTGGATCATTGATCCTTTGGATGGCACAACAAATTTCCTTCACGGTTTTCCTCAATACTCGATATCGATCGCACTGCAGCAGCAAGGGGTCCTGACTCAGGCTGTCGTGTACGATCCAAACCGAAACGATTTATTCACGGCAACTCGCGGTAGGGGCGCGTTCTTGAATGATAAGCGTATCCGTGTGAGTAACCGCACCAAACTTCAGGAATGCATCATTGGAACGGGTTTCCCCTACAGGGATTTTCAGCATATGGATGCTTACATGGGGATGTTCAAGGACATGATCAAGAAAACCTCCGGTTTAAGACGCCCTGGATCGGCTGCTCTAGACCTTGCCTACGTTGCTGCTGGATGGTTTGACGGCTTCTGGGAGATCAATCTGTCGAAATGGGATATCGCGGCGGGTGCCTTATTGATCCAGGAGGCGGGGGGTATCGTGGGTGATTTTGAAGGGAACGAGTCTTGGATCGATACTGGGAACATCGTTGCTGGCAATCCAAAGGTCTTTGCCCAGATGCTCCAGACGCTGTCTCCACATTTGACGCCTGCTCTAAAGTGAATGGATTCAATTAGTTGCAAATCATTGTTACAAAAATATTTAAAGTCATTAGTACGTATGGACTATTGAGGCCTCGTTAAAATTACGATTAAATGCACCCATGTAATCAATTGTTGATTACAAAAATTGTAAATTGATCATAAGAAGCCGAGGTGCACCATGGGAATTCTAGTTAAAAGCAATCTTGTATTGGCAATGACATTATTTTCATTATCAGTCGATGCTAATGCCTATGCCAATTTTCAATCAATCAATGATTCCAATACATTCGAACAAGCAAGCCAGTCAAGGATCTCATCCGAGTTCTCGAATTTCAGCAAAACAGCCAAGTTGGCGATGTCTGATCAACCATCTTTCTCTGACATGACTCAGAAATCCGCTGCGGTTTCTCATTACAAGGTGAATGAGAAGGGCACGGTTGTTCCTTCCTCGGTCAATTCGACACAGGACGAAGTGGTCTCAAGTGTTCCAGAGACACAATCTTATGCCATGATGTTATCCGGATTAGGGTTGATTGTATTTGCAGCCCGTCGCAGAAGTCGAATGTAACTTTGATTCGATTCTTCGTTTTAGTGGACCCCCTCATTGGGGGTTTTTTATTGAATAAAGAAAAGTAACCTGCGTTTCTTATGACGATCCAGTTAATCGAAGCAGCCCTGATTTGTCATCCTTGTCTCCTTTCTTGGTGAGGTACTGCGCGCTATTTTGATAAAATGTGTTAAATTTGAGGTTGGAATTCATTAGAATTCGAAGATCGATCAACAATAAAATGTGTCATTAAAATCAGAACAAGCTGAAAAGAGAACCATCATTTCTTTAAAAAAACGAGCGTTGAATGCCAGTATTTGGGTACTAGGGGGTCACTTTGTCAGTCAGGCAATCCGACTGGCCAGTAATTTGATCATGACGAGGTTGCTGGCTCCGGAAATGTTTGGGCTGATGGCAATGGCTAATTTGGTCATGTTTGGCCTCCATTTATTTTCTGACCTTGGCCTGAACCAGAACATTATACAATCCCACCGCGAGGACAAGCTTTTCCTGGATACCATATGGACGGTTCAGGTTGCCAGAGGGTTCCTGGTATACCTTATGGCTTGTCTCCTGGCACTGGGCATCTATTTTATCAATTACATGCACTGGTGGCCTTCTGGCAGCGTTTATTCCGATCCGATTTTACCCTGGATTATCGCTTTCATATCGCTTGAGTCACCCATCGATGGTTTTCGTTCGGTTCGTATATCGTTATCGAATCGAAACCTGATCTTAAGAGATAAGGTGTTAATTAATCTTGGCTCACAAGTTTCAGGCATCATTTTTATGATGATCTGGGTTCAGATCGACCGTTCCGTTTGGGCATTGGCTGCTGGTTCCGTGATGGGAACCATTGTCAATACCATCCTAAGCTATACGCTGATCAAAGGCGAATCGAATTGGTTTGCATGGGATAAGGAGGCATTTGCGGAGATATTTCATTTTGGTAAATGGGTGTTCCTAAGTTCGATTCTCGGTTTCGTTTCAATGAGTGGTGATCGTATCGTTCTTGGCGGGCTAATCGATACCAAACAGCTAGGGCTTTATACGATAGCCTATTTCATGTGGAGCGCTGTTCAGGAAATCGTTATGAAAGTCCTGAACGGAGTGGCCCTGCCAGTATTAAGTGAAGTCATACGGAATAAGGATTTCGCCAATGTTAAACGGAGTTACTACAGGATAAGATTGCCCGTCGACATTACTTCATTGTTCAGCATGGGGTTTCTAATGGCAACGGCCGGTCTGATCATTCAGATTTTGTACGATGGCAGGTACATGCAGGCTGGATTCATCTTGCAGATACTGGCAATTGGTTTCTTTTCGATTCGTTATGAGGTCTTGAACCAGTTCTTTGTCGCCATGGGTAAGCCTAGGCTGTTAACACCACTTATCATTATCAATATCGTCGTCATCTATACCCTCTTGCCAATTGCCTACCGGTTCGACGGGATTAATGGTGCGTTATGGGTGATTGGGGGGAGTAAGCTGGCTTCCTTGCCACTGATCTTTTACTACAAGAAACAATTCAACATGCTGGACATAAAGAAAGAGCTGATGGTCCTGCCAGTTTTACCGCTTGGCTACCTGGTTGGTACAGGTGTTCACCATTTGATCGAATATGTCATGAGGCTTCATCTAGGCTAACAGGTTGCTGAACGGGTCAGCTTAATAGGCCCCTTTTTGTCCCTTGAATACGACCCAGATTGTTTTGAAGATAATATAGAAATCAAGTCTAGGGCTCCAGTTTCGCAAGTAGTCAATGTCGTAATCGATACGGGCCTTCATCTTGTCCAATGTTTCTGTCTCGCCCCTTAGTCCATTGACTTGAGCCCAGCCGGTGATGCCAGGTTTGACTTTGTGACGGATCATATAGCCTTTGATGAGTTTTCGGTACATTTCATTGTGGGAGACTGCGTGCGGGCGAGGTCCAACGATGCTCATCCTGCCTTGAATCACGTTAAAGAATTGCGGAAGTTCATCCAGTGAGGACTTGCGTAAAAAACCACCCAGGGGGGTAATCCTCTGATCTTGTTTGGTTGCCTGAACAACGGTTGCGCCGTCCTCGCAAACGGTCATGGATCGAAACTTGTACACAAATATTTCCTGTCCGTCCAGACCGTATCTTCTTTGCTTGAAGATGATCGGTCCTGGCGACGTCACCTTGACCCCTATGGCAACCACAAGGAGTATGGGTGATATCAAAGTCAGGATGATGATGGACAGAACGACGTCTGTAAAACGTTTGACTAAGCCATCCATGCCTGTAAATGGGGATTCTCTTACGGCAACGACCGGAATCCCGTCTACCTGGTCCATTCTTCCCTGAATCAAGTCCGTCATGAAGATATCTGGAACAAAATAGATTGAGGCTGTCGTATCCTTTAATTCATCCAGTAATTTTAGAATTCGAGGTTGGCTTGCCATGGGCAGCGAGAGGTAGATCACATGAACGAGATTTTTCTTGATGTATTCTGCTACTTCATCAAGCACCCCAAGCATGGGGAAGTTCATGTCTGGCGGAATGCGTTCAGGGGTCCTGTCATCAAAAAATCCAAGCAGTTCTGCTGAGTCGTATTGGCTGCGAGAAAGCCTGTTTGCCAGTTCCAGGCCTTGAGGGTTCATGCCAACTACAATAGCTCGTTTGACCGGTCCCTGAAGCTGGATCAGTTTGGGTGCCAGTTTCTTGAGTGCAAAAACTGCAAGAATCTGGAATAGCGGGGTTAGGCCTAGCCACAACATGATGGTCTTGTGAGAGAACAGGAGTATGTATCTGGTCGATGCGCCAAAAATGAACAGAAGACTAGCAAGTATGACCCAGGTGACCAGGATCTTCTCGATGCATTTCAGCGCAGGCAAATGAATTTTTGGCGTGCTGGGAAACGTGATCGAAAAAATGATGACTGAAAACAAGAGGTAGAACGGGGCGAGTTCCCCTTCTGAATACAAAGCGACTCCCCAAAGCGTCAGTATCATGATCAAAGGGTCAAGGAGGGCCTCTGCAATATAGAGTATGTGGTCTCTCGAGAAGGCTAGGCCAGCTATTCTTTTGGGGGGTTGTAGATTCGGAATCATTCTTTATCTTTTGGATACATTTGCCTGAATTTTGTGACCGCTTGAGCACGATTGAGTACATCAAGCTTCTTAAAAATACGTTGAAGGTGATTCTTTACCGTGAATGAACTGATGTCTAAAATCATGCCAATTTCCTGATTGGTTTTCCCATTCTTCACCCAATCCATGATTTCCTTTTCTCGCAATGACAGCGTGCCGATTATCTCTTCTTCCAATTCCTCTTTCTGCGTGACTTGCTCAGGGACCTGATCAGGTAACGGTTCGAGTTGCCTCAGCGAGCAGTCAATATAGGGCAGAAGGATCTCAAGCATTTTGCGAGATTTAGGCGGCATGCTATGCGAGCTGCCGATTAGAACGTAGAGGCAGTCGTGTCGACCCCTGCAATCCTTGATGGCGTGAACAAGCGCATGTTTCATTTCCTTGAATGCAGAGGTGAGATGTTCATCATCCAAGTCCGTTTCATGGAATATGCCATTTTCAAAATTCAGGGTGTAGGGCGTTCGGGAATGTTCACACCAGTAGCTAAACAATCTTCTTAGCAAAGGGATAAGTTTCTCGTTTGGAATCTTACTGGTTCTTAGTCCAGGTAAAGGCGACACGACATCAAAATAGATCAGGCCCAGAGAGAAATCACCCCAAGCGGCAATCATGACATCGTGCGGTAAGAATATTTGCAGCTTCCCCTGAAGCCATAAGAATAGCTCAAAGTGAGTTTTCACCCTTAACGATTCAGTCATTAAATCTGTGAAATGACCGAACTCTTCTTCATTTAAATCAAAATTCAATATTGAACTCAATGGTTTTTACCGGGTTAAGTTTGATTGCTCGAAAGCGATAAAATAAATTTTTTCTCGGCATCCGCATTCAAACAATGATGCTGAGAGAACTGGATGCCTAAGTAATGAGATTATAAACCAATCTATACTGCAATTATCCCTTTAAGATGAAACTTCAAAAGAACTTGAATATCATACTTGCTAATGTTGTTTATCTGGAATTTTTTCTAATCTTAGGTTTTATTTGAAAAAACTCAGTAATAAAATATTAACGGATGCTTATTGTAAATAGTAAAGGATTGACTTAAGATTGACAAAAATTGTCAAAAGTCTGAATCATGTATAACGATATAGAAAACCTGGGCATGGCCGACAAGTTCGTCGACGATATATTGGAAATAATCAATCATATTAAACTTTTCGAAGGTTTCAGTGTTGATGAGGTAAGAGTACTTTGTCACTACATGGAATGCTATGCTGCCCCACGGAACTATACGCTATTGCAGGAAGGCGACGATGGAGATTACCTCCTTTTGCTTCTAAGTGGAGGAGTCGAGGTGAGGAAGCGCATGCCAGGACAGGGTGAGAAGCTGATTGCCGAGATTGGCGTCGGCGCGACACTCGGTGAAATGTCTATGATCGATGGCAACCCACGATACGCAAGTTGTATCACTACCGTACCTACGGACTTTGCCATCTTCAAACGAGAGTCATTGAATGACATTCTTGTTCAGATGCCTAGATTGGGTAACAAATTTCTTTTGATCCTTCTCCAGTTGATGACATCCAGATTGAGAAATACTTGTGAAAGATTCTTGCCAACAGGTGTCTATGGAGCACCTATCTGAATTAGGAACGGGGTTGACCAGGCAGTAGCTGTGCGTTGACCATTTATTTCGAGCAGTTCCATCTTTCTGTTCTGTGCGTCAATCTTAAAAATGCCGAATTGGTGATCATGGCATTAGCAAAATCAGTTAAACTCTAGGCATTATTGATTATGCATAACTGGTTTTTCCTTCATGTTTTCCTTATCAAATAAATTCAAATGTAACAGCTTTGTTTGGGTCGCATTGTTGATTGGAGTGGCCGGATGTCATAAATCGAATGAGCCGGCCATGCCCAATCAGGTGGCTGCAAGAGTAAACGATGTCGAGATTTCCCTGCATCAGGTCAATCAGGCATTGGAGAATACCAAAAACGTCTCCGTGGATACTCTCCCGTCAAAACGTCGAGAAATACTTGAAAAGCTCATATGTCAGCAGCTCGCTATTGATGAAGCGAGTAAAGAAGGGTTGGATCACACACCGGAGGTCATGTCCGCGATCGAGTCTTCAAGACGCGAAATCATCTCGACATTCTATTTGACTAAAATTTCATCCAGTACTGAGCCCCCAACTGATTCCGAAATAAAAAAATACTATGAAGATCATCCAGAACTGTTTTCAAAAAGAAAACTTTTCATCTTCCAGGACTTCAGCTTCGATGATCCATCCATTCCGGGTGAGGAAGCCCTTCAAAAACTCCGCTCCAGGGAGGCGATTGAAGCTTGGCTGGGGAGTCATCATGTCGGCTATTCAAGGACACTTTATAGCCGCTTCTCTGAGCAGGTGCCATCGGATCTTTTAGCAAGGCTGACAAGTGAGGATCGACTTCAAACGATATTGTGGCATGCGCCTAAGGAATGGCATCTGATATGGTTGGAGAACAGCTATCCTGATAGCCAGTCATTGGAAGAAGCGACCCCATCCATAACCGACTATTTTCTTAATACAAAAGGTGCCACTATGGTGGATAATAATATACGGACGCTTAGAAAAAGTGCAAAGATTGAATACAAGGGTGAATTTGCCCATTCTAGCGAATAGTTTAAAGTCGGAGACGCGGTGTGAATTCAAAAAGAATAGCGTATTTCATCAATCAGTACCCAAAGGTGAGCCATAGTTTTATTAGAAGAGAAATCATTGCGCTTGAAAAACAGGGCTTATCGGTTGCGCGCATAGCACTCCGGGGTTGGGATGGGGAGTTGGTTGATGAGGAGGACATCCAGGAACGGAAACGAACCGTTTATGTCCTGAAAGAAGGTATCCCTGGTTTGTTGGGTTCTTTTTTCATCGTGTTTATGACTTCGCCTTTTGCCTTCATCAAGACGCTCATCCTTGCGCTTCAGTTGAGTAAAAATGCTGATCGCCCCTGGCCTTACCATCTGATCTATTTGGCCGAAGCTTGTCGTGTGCTGCGATGGCTAAGAAAAATGGATGTTTCCCATATCCATGCCCATTTTGGCACAAACTCCACCGAGGTCGTCATGTTGTCGAAAGCACTTGGCGGACCATCTTACAGTTTCACTGTGCATGGGCCAGAAGAATTCGATAAGCCTGCATTCATCAAGCTTGGCGAGAAAGTGAAGCATTCGGCTTTTGTTGTCGCCATCAGTTCATTTGGCCGCAGTCAATTATTTCGCTGGGTCGAATACCATGCCTGGTCAAAGATCAAGGTTGTGCATTGTGGACTGGAAAAGTCATTTTATGATATTCCCTTGACGCCTGTTCCAGAAAGACCAAGACTGGTATGCGTGGGAAGGCTTTGTGAGCAAAAGGGACAGTTGCTTCTCGTTCAGGCTGCAAAACAAATTCATGAAAAAGGCATAGATTTCGAATTGGTATTGGCTGGTGATGGAGAGATGCGTCCCGAGATTGAAAGGATGATAAAGGAATTCAAACTAACCGAAAAAATTCGGATCACAGGTTGGATTAGCAGCAATCAGGTACGGGAGGAGATACTTGAGTCACGTGCAATGGTCTTGGCGAGCTTCGCTGAGGGGCTTCCCGTGGTCATCATGGAGGCTATGGCGCTCCGTCGCCCGGTCATCACTACGTATATCGCCGGGATTCCTGAATTGGTCATCCACCATGAAAATGGCTGGCTTATTCCGGCAGGTTGCATCGATTCTTTGTCCGTCGCCATGGAGGAGGCAATATTGGCTTCCCCACTCCGCCTGGGGGAAATGGGAATGGCAGCTTACGATCGTGTTCTGGAGAATCATTCTATAGATAAGGAAGCCGGAAAATTAGCGGGATTATTCAATGAGGTGTTTGAATGAGTCTGATTGCCTATCTTTTATGCCTGATCGTGTTGCTTTTGTTTGTCCCTGTTCTGGTATTGTTTGTTCAGGTTGTCCTTGCGTTTTTTTCTGTAACAAAGGTTCCTTATAATTCCGTGGACGAAATACGGATTGCAATTCTAATCCCAGCGCATAATGAAGAATCAGGCATAGCAAAGACCATGGAATCCCTTTTACCTGAAGTTAAACCGGGCGATCAGATATTGGTGGTCGCCGATAACTGTTCGGATTCTACGGCGAGCATCGTCAGGCAGTTCCCTCCTGCTGAAGTGATCGAGAGGGAAAACGCGATCGATAGAGGCAAGGGGTTCGCCTTGGACTTTGGCGTGAAACATCTAAGTGCGTGCCCACCGGACGTGCTGGTAATCGTGGATGCGGATTGCTTGGTGGATAAAGGCTCAATCAGGAAGTTGGCGGAGCGATCGCACCTTGAGGGCAGGCCGGTCCAGGCCCTTTATTTAATGCAATCGCCAATGGGTGCCGGCATCAAGACCTTGATATCCGAATTTGCCTGGCTTCTAAAGAATCTCGTTAGGCCACTTGGCTATTCTTCCTTGAATTTACCCTGCCAACTGATGGGTTCCGGGATGGCATTCCCTTGGGAGCTCATTTGCCAGGCTAAGTTGGCGAATGGGAATATTGTTGAAGATCTTCAGTTAGGCTTGGATCTTTGCCGGTTGGGCAAGCCTTCCTTGTTCTTTCCCGATGCCAAAGTGACCAGTTTGTTCCCTTCTACGGAAGAAGCCTTGACTGGACAGCGTACAAGATGGGAACATGGCCATTTAGGAGTGATTCTCAACGAGGCGCCGAGTATGATTGTCCAATCCATTCTCAAGCGAAATAAGGATTTGTTCGCTTTGGCAGTCGATCTGCTTGTCCCCCCCTTGGCACTTCTGCTTCTCTTGCTGTCAGTCCTTACCTTAGTGTGCGGGGTAGCAAGCATGTTCGGCTTATCCTCTTTTTCATTGTCTTTGGTCCTGGTAGAAGACATCCTTTTAATCCTTGCCGTGTTTTTGGCATGGTATGGATGGGGAAGGTCGATTATTCCGATTAAAACTTTTTTATTGATTCCGTTCTATATCATTGCCAAAATCCCAAGTTATTTTAAGTTCGTGTTTAAGAGACAAAAAACTTGGGTGAGAACAGAAAGGGATTAGAATTCTTGATGGATGATTTTGAACGAGATGTATATTGTATCTGCGGCTTACCTTTTGATGCCGTCGATATGTCCAAAACCAGGTCGCTGCTTCGGGATGCAAAATTCAAGCAGATTTCCTGCTTTCTTTCTACACCGAACCTGAATTTTCTTGCGTTTGCTCAAGATGACGATGACTTCCGCAATTCCGTCATTCATAGCGACATCGTTATAGCCGACGGGATGCCAATCGTTTGGATGGCCAAGATGCTGGGTATCCCGGTTCCTGAAAGGGTGGCTGGGTCTTCGATGTTCGAGGCTTTCAGGACAGAATGGCGGAGAAAGATGACGGTCTATTTCTTCGGGGGACCGGACGGCGTGGCGGAGCAGGCAAGTAAACTCATCAATGCCTCTGGAGGAGGTTTGAATTGTGTGGGTTACTTTTCACCAGGGTTTGGTTCGCTGGAGGATATGAGTTCCCAGGAAATCATCGATAATATCAATGCAAGCGGTGCCGATTTTCTTGTGGTTGCGCTTGGGGCGAAAAAGGGACAGGCATGGATTGTAAAAAATCAGTCAAGAATCAAATTGCCTCTCGTCAGCCATCTAGGGGCGGTCATCAACTTCCAGGCCAATCGGCTTAAGCGCGCCCCCGAATGGTTCCAGAAGATGGGAATGGAATGGGCATGGAGGATCAAGGAGGAGCCGCATTTATGGAAGCGTTATTGGAACGATGGCAAGTTCTTCCTAAGGTTTTTAGTATCAAAAATAGCCCCTCATGCTCTGTGGCTCGCAATGAATCGAAAAAAATTAAAGGAAAAATCGGCAATCTCTGAATCGCTTCAGTTGGAGAAATGCGAATCCGGATACAAGCTCATTGCCAAGGGTGTATTCATGGATCCGATCAGTTCCGATATTCGTGCTACTTTCAGACAGGCGAGCAAAGAAGGCGTCGATATCATTCTGGATCTTTATGAAGCAGAATATTTAAGTCCGGGTTTCTTTGGAATGGTCATGATGCTTAAGAAGAACCTTGAAGAAAATAACCGGACCTTGAAACTCGAAAAGATCAATCCGGATCTGAAAAAAGTGTTTCACTGGAACTCAATGTCTTATCTTATCGAGAGCAACTAGTTGGGATATCAAGAATGGTTATGAAAGTGTTAGTGGTTGGGGGAGCAGGATACATTGGTTCCCATATGGTGAAAATGCTGTTGGATTCGGGAAATCAGGTTGTCACCTTCGATAACCTTTCTTCTGGATTCAGGGATGCTGTTCTCGGCGGTGAGTTCGTATTAGGTGATTTGGCTGACGAAAGGGCAATCGATGCCGTCATTCGCCAGCATCAGCCTGATGCCGTGATGCATTTTGCGTCCTATATCCAGGTAGGTGAATCGGTCAGGTCGCCAGACAAGTATTATCAGAATAACTTCACGAACACGCTGAATCTAATGAATGCAATGGTTAAGCATGGAATCAACCATTTTATATTCTCATCGACCGCTGCAGTATTCGGTGAGCCCGAGTACGTGCCGATTGATGAATCGCATCCCAAAAACCCAGTAAATCCCTATGGGCGATCTAAATGGATGGTCGAGCAGGTTCTGTCTGATTATGAACGGGCTTATGGTTTGAAATCGGTTTGCCTGCGTTATTTTAATGCTGCCGGAGCCGATCCGTCCGGCTTGTTAGGCGAGCGTCATGAGCCGGAGACCCATTTGATCCCCCTGGTTTTACAAGCTATCTCCGGCAGACGCGAAAATATCTGTGTTTTTGGACGCGATTACGATACGCCTGATGGGACCTGTATTCGTGACTATATCCATATCGTCGATTTGTGCTCGGCTCATTTGCTGGCTCTTTCTAACCTGATCAAGTCGGGTATCAGTCGCAGGTACAACTTGGGAAATGGTGCAGGGTTTTCGGTGCAACAAGTTATCGAGACCGCTGAGCGCGTAACGGGAAAATCCGTGAACGTGATTGAAGGCGCTAGAAGGGACGGTGATCCTGCGCGCCTGGTGGCTGATGCCAGGCTTGCTGCTCAGGAATTGGGTTGGAAGCCCGTTTATACCGATCTTGCAAACATCATTCAGCACGCATGGTCATGGGAATTGAAAGTCGCGAATGGATAGTTCAATTCGTGTTATCTGACATCATTCGGTTGGATATCCTGTTCAGGAACTTAATCGTCGTCTTACTGATAGCATCCTCTTCATTGAGGATTGCCGAGGCAAACAGCCTGATTGGACCAGAAAACGTCGCTGTCGTTGTCAACCAGTCCGATCCGCAGAGCGTAGAGGTTGGCAATTACTATATCCGCGCAAGAAATATCCCTCCGGAAAATTTAGTCAATGTGACTTTGCCTAAAGGCGAGCCTAAGCTGAGCCTTCCTGTTTTCACTAAGATGAAAGAGCAGGTGATCAATTCACTGGACTCTAAAATTCAAGTCATCGTCATGGTCTGGACCACACCGTACGCAGTGGAATGCAATTCCATCACTTCGGCTATGACGATGGGCTTTGATCCGGATCAGTGTTCCAATTTGTGTGGCGTCGGTAAGCAAAGCCCCTATTTCGATAGTCCGTCCAATCGTCCGTTAAAGGATTATGGAATGCGCCTTTCCATGCTGTTGCCAATCGAATCCGTCGATAAGGCAAAGGCGCTCATCGATCGGGGTGTTCTAAGTTCGTTCAAGCTGAACGAAGCAAGTGCTTACTTTGTAAAAACATCAGATAAGACAAGAAGTGCTCCGAGAGAAGCGTTCTATCCAAAGGTTGAGAAGAAGATCCCTTCCAAAATGATTGATCTCATCCCGGTTGAGGCTGACAGTATCGCCGATAAGCATGACATCATGTTCTACCTGACCGGGACAGTCAATGTCCCCAATCTGGATACGCTGACGTTCCTGCCAGGTGCCCTGGCAGATCACCTGACCTCTGCCGGCGGCGATCTGATGGGAACAGGACAAATGACCGTTCTAAAATGGCTGGATGCCGGTGCGACTGCCAGTTATGGAACCGTAACGGAACCTTGCAACTACTGGCAGAAGTTTCCCAATCCACTCGTTCTCCTGACACATTATCTTTCTGGGGAGACGGCTATCGAGGCTTACTGGAAGAGCGTCGCATGGCCGGCGCAAGGGCTGTTTGTCGGAGAGCCTTTGGCCGCTCCTTACCAGCCAAGGGGTTTTCGTTAAAAAGTAACAAATAATGACAGTTTCGAGATAAATATGAAACTTGTCATATTTCGGCATAAAAAGTATTGATATACTTTAAGGATAATAAAACAGAACGGATTGCTGAAATCAGGTTCGACAATTTTCACCATCTATAAATGAACTAATTCAGGTATATAACATGAAAAAAATTACTAAAGCGGTGTTCCCTGTCGCAGGTTTAGGTACAAGGTTTCTACCAGCAACAAAAGCCAACCCAAAAGAGATGTTGCCTATCGTTGACAAGCCTCTGATTCAATACGCGGTGGAAGAAGCGATTGCAGCAGGTATAACCGATCTGATTTTCATCACGGGTCGAAACAAACGTTCCATCTCGGACCATTTCGACATGGCCTATGAACTTGAAAATGAACTCGAGCGAAACGGCAAGAAAGAATTGCTGAAGATCGTTCAGAACATCATCCCTAAGAATGTGAACTGCATCCATATTCGCCAGACTCAGGCTTTAGGTCTTGGCCACGCCGTAAAACTTGCGAAGCCCGTTGTGAATGATGACGCGTTTGCCGTCCTTCTTGCAGATGACCTGCTTGATGGCGATGTCCCGATCATGAAACAAATGGTCGATGCATACGATTATTACCGCTGTTCCTTATTGGGTGTCCAGGACGTGCCTCGTGACCAGACGAAGAGTTATGGTATCGTGGCTACACGTCCGGTCAGCAAGAACATCGAACAAGTGTCGGCTATCGTTGAGAAACCAAAGCCAGAAGATGCCCCGTCTACGCTGGGCGTCGTTGGACGGTACATTCTCACACCCAGGATTTTTCATCACCTGGAAAATATCAAGACCGGGGCAGGTGGGGAGCTTCAATTAACGGATGGCATCTCCGCTCTGCTCAATGAAGAGCAGGTTCTCGCTTATCGTTTCGATGGTATTCGTTACGATTGCGGATCAAAATCAGGGTATCTGGAAGCCACCGTCCGTCTAGGTTTGAGGCACCCTGAATGCGGCAAGGATCTTTGGGAACTCTTGCAGTCCATCGTTGCAAACAAGAAAGACTAGTCTGGTCTCCAGTATGGCAAGCCGATAGGTCGCGGCTTGCCAAGTTTGTTTTAAAATCCACCTACCCTCTAACCCCCTCAACTCGATCCCGAGCTTGCTAAGGGGCTAGCAGTGGCCCCGATTCTGTTAAAATAGTCCGTATGGATCCAATCGAACAGTCAGAACCGCCAATTCCCGAGAATCATACTCCCATGATGCGTCAGTATCTGGGATTAAAGGCTCAATATCCCGATATGCTTTTGTTTTACCGTATGGGGGATTTTTATGAGCTGTTCTTTGATGATGCCGAAAAGGCATCGAGGCTGCTTGGGATCACGCTGACCAAGCGCGGTTCGTCCAACGGTGAACCGATAAAAATGGCGGGTGTGCCATACCATGCAGCAGAGCAATACCTCGCAAAACTGACTAGGCAGGGTGAGGCCGTTGTCATATGCGAGCAAGTAGGGGACCCTGCAAAGAGCAAGGGACCGGTTGAACGAGCCGTAACAAGGATTCTGACTCCGGGTACGCTCACAGATACGGCTTTGCTGGATGACACGAAGGATAATCTCCTCCTTTCCGTATTTCAGGGTGACGGATTGGTTGGTCTGGCAAGAATAAATTTAGCCTCGGGTCAATTTATCCTGACGGAGATTGCACCTGGGCTGCTCCATCAGGAACTTGAGCGTATCGGTCCTGCAGAGGTTCTTTTCCCTGAAGATTGTGCTCTCGAGGCTCTCGAACAGATTAAGTGTGCAAAAAAAAGATTGGCTTCCTGGCAATTCGATATCGACACGGCGTTCCAGATTCTTACTCAACAGTTCAATACGTTTGATCTTAGCGGTTTTGGATGCGCAGACCTAACTGCAGCTGTTTCGGCTGCGGGTGCCTTACTGGATTATCTTAAGCATACCCAGAGGAGCACGCTCCCACACATCAACTCGATACGGGTTGAACATACAAACCAGTTTATTCAGATCGATGCCAGCACCCGCAGGAACCTGGAAATCGACCTGACTTTGCGCGGAGACAGTTCGCCGACGTTATATTCGTTGATGAACACTACCCAGACTTCCATGGGAGCAAGATTGTTGCGTTTCTGGCTCCATCATCCCTTGCGAGACCATCAGGCGATAAAGGAGCGGCACCTGGCCGTTGCGAACCTGATTTCAAATTCTGCTTTCAAATCGCTTCAGAGCCAGCTTCGTCAGATGGGGGATATTGAGCGGATCACGGCGAGGGTTGCACTTAAATCGGCTCGTCCAAGGGATCTGTCCGGGTTGCGAGACAGCCTGGCCATGCTCCCTTCCGTCCAGTCATCCCTTGAGGGCATGCATTCCGAGCTTCTAGATAAGCTGAGAAAGGATATTCACGCGCCCGAAGCGGTTTTGAGCCTCTTGAAATCGGCCATCAAGGATGATCCTTCAAGTGTGATCAGGGAAGGGGGGGTGATCGCCTCAGGTTTTGATAGCGAATTGGATGAACTGCGAGACATACAGAACAATCACGGTGATTTTCTTATCAAGTTCGAGACAGAGGAGCGTCAACGGTCTGGAATAAGCAATTTGAAAGTCGAATATAACAGTGTGCATGGCTTCTATATTGAAATGAGTCGCTCGCAGGCTGAGCATGCCCCTGCTGAATACAGAAGAAGGCAGACACTGAAGAACGTCGAGCGATTCATCACTCCCGAGTTGAAAGCCTTTGAAGATAAAGTGCTTTCAGCCAATGAACGCGCCTTGGCAAGGGAAAAGGCATTGTATGATCAGGTGCTTGAACACCTCATGCCTTTTATATCCCAGTTGCAATTCGTTGCAAGGGCAATTGCCGAGATTGATGTGTTGGCGGCCTTTGCCGAACGAGCTGAAACCCTCAACTATACCGAACCGGTTTTTGTTCAGGATGCAGGCATTTCGATTGCTGGCGGACGTCATCCTGTCGTAGAACAGATTGCGCAACCCTTTATCGCTAACGATTTGCTGCTTAACCCTTATCGGCAACTTCTGTTGATCACAGGCCCCAATATGGGCGGTAAATCGACCTACATGCGCCAGACGGCACTGATCGTCGCCATGGCGCATTGCGGATCTTTCGTTCCTGCCGAGGAAGTGAAGATGGGTGAAATTGACCGCATTTTTACACGGATAGGGGCTTCCGACGACCTGGCCGGAGGCCGGTCCACCTTTATGGTTGAGATGACCGAAACCGCGAATATCCTTCATCATGCGACAAGTCGAAGTCTGGTTCTGCTTGACGAGATAGGACGGGGAACCTCGACGTTCGATGGTTTGGCATTGGCCTGGGCTGTGGCAAAGCACATTCTGGAAAAAAACGGGAGCTACACGCTTTTTGCAACCCACTATTTTGAATTGACTCGCCTGGTAGATGATTTCAAGCAGGCTGCAAATGTGCATCTGGATGCTGTCGAACATGGACACGGCATCGTTTTTCTTCATCGAGTGCAGGAAGGGCCGGCCAATCAGAGTTATGGAATTCAGGTAGCCCAGTTGGCTGGCATTCCAAAAGCAGTGATAGCCTCTGCCAAAAGAAAATTGAATCAACTTGAGAATCAGAATCTCACCCATACCCCCCAGGTTGATATGTTTGCCCATTCTGAAAGCATCGTTCCTGAACCGGCCCGTCATGCTTTACTGGATGCCATGGAAAGGCTAAATCCGGATGAGTTGACACCGCGTCAGGCTCTGGAAATGCTCTATCAATTGAAGAAAATGGATACGGCTACCTAAGCAAGTTAATTAAAAACGATCTTGTAGTTGATACAACCGAATGCCCCATGTACACTTTGGCCTGAAAGAAAATTCCTTTTTTTACTTACACTCTTAATGATGGGGTTATTAAATGGCCTGGTTACTTTGTTCAATATGGCAGTTCTTCCTAGGTGTGCTTGTCGGCTGGTTACTTTCGTGGTGGATGAGTGCCCGATGCTGCAAAAAATCCAAGGTACCGGGTGAAGCGGCAAGTCATTCCCATTCTGCTGTTTCAGAGCAAGCTGCTCATCCAGCCCCTCAGCCTGTTGCGGAGGTCGTTGAGCCGGTCAAGGTAGAACCTGCTGTTGTTAAGGCCGAGGTTAAGCCTATCAAGGCAGACAAGCTTGAAATCATTGAAGGGATAGGACCCAAGATCGCTGGATTATTGAAAGAGGACGGCATTCTCACTTTTTCAGACCTGGCTAACGCTTCAGAAGCGACCCTTGCTACTATTTTAGAGAAGGCGGGTCCTCGATTTAAACTGGCTCGTCCCGATACATGGCCTCAGCAGGCAAAGCTAGCTGCGGAAGGTAAGATGGAAGAACTCAAAGTGCTGCAGGACAGTCTTATCGGAGGGGTGGAAGCGAAGCCAAAGGCAAAAGCCAAGTCCAAGCCGGCAGCGGCAAAGAAACCAAAAGCCTAAAGGTTCCGTATGATAACCAAGCATGAGTCTCAAAATGGATGGCGTTGGGTCGGTGTCATCGTCATCGTTCAAATATTATGGCTGCTTTGGTATTTCGATCATGGTCCATATTACGCGCTTTCAGAATCGAGTTGTTGCGGAAAGGCGGCCCCTCAGGCGGCCGCTCCGATAAAAGAACAGACAGAACCTGTGGTTCAGGCACCTGTGCCCCAGGAATTGCCTGTGCCCGCGCCCTCTGTTCCTGTTCCTGTGCCTGCCGTTACTCAGAGTCCTTCGGATGCAGCGAACAAGAGCGAGACGGCAACTGCTCCGGTGTGCAGCGGAGACATGCATTTGGCAGTTTCCTTTGACGTTGGCAGTGCAACCCTGAACGAAAGCGGCAGTCAACAGTTGGATCAAATAGCAGCATGCATTACTTCGAAAACCGAAGTGGCTGGCTATACCGACAATACCGGAACGGAAGAGGTAAATAATGCGTTGAGCAAGGCAAGAGCAGACGCTGTGGTCGCTTATCTAACAGAAAAGAATCCGCGTCTGAAAGATCTTGTTTACGCGAGTGCCCACGGTAGCGATCATCCGATTGCCAACAATACCACTCGTCAAGGGCGGGCAAAGAACCGCAGGATAGAATTTATTCAACATTAAAGCCATCCCAGGCCGTCATAGCCTGGGATGGGTTGTTGATCAGTGATGGTGGCCGCCTGCGCCGTGAACGTGACCGTGAGCGATCTCTTCCTGTCCAGCCGTGCGAACCGACGTCACCGTGGCCTTGAACAAAACGCGCTCCCCAGCCCATGGATGGTTTCCATCTACGACCGCTTTACCATCGGCGATTTCGGTAATCGTATAAAGAATAACGTCCCCAGTTTCATCTTCCCCTTCAAACTGCATGCCAACTTTGATGTCTTTGGTCGGGAAAGCAGAAACGGGTTCGATCTGAACCAGTTCTTCATCGTAGTCGCCAAATGCATCTGCGGGTTCAAGGGTGATCTCAACGGTATCGCCAACGGATTTCCCATGAAGTTCTTCTTCCACCTTCGGGAAGATGTTGTCGTAACCGCCATGCAAGTAGGTAACGGGATCGTTACTCGATTCAAGCACGTTGCCTTCAGAGTCACGTAGTTCGTATGTCATGGAGACAACAGTGTTCATCGCTATTTGCATAATTAATTCCTAGTTCTTAAAGTGTTTTAATAATACTGTAGATTTGAGCAGCGTGGCCTTTTGCCGTCACGCCGTATTGAACGTGTCGGAGTATCTGGTTTGCATCGATAATGAACGTTGACCTTACAATGCCCATTTTCTGAACACCGTCCTTTTCCTTTAATTGCCAAACCTTGTACGTTTCGCAAACCTTGCCTTCTTCGTCCGATAGTAAAGTGACAGTCAAACCGTGCTTGTCTCGAAAAGCCGCATGACTGATACAATCATCTTTACTTACACCAATAATTACGGTGTTAAAATTGGCAAATTCCTCATCATGGTCGCTAAACTCAATGGCTTCTACAGTACAGCCTGGGGTGTCGTCCTTGGGGTAAAAATAAAGCACAACGTTTTTCCCCTTTAATGACGAAAGCTTAAAATCTTGCATGTCTGCATCAGGAAGTGAAAAATCGGGAGCTGGTGAGCCAATCTGCAACATAAATTAAGATGCCGTCATTAGATTTGTAAATTCTACCTTATTTAATTGTTAATTCTCCAATCGGTTATCATCTAAACATGAAAAAAATATCAAAATTCGCAAAATCAGGCACGATACCGCTTCAGTTGCTGGGTGGTTTGACCCCTAAGGAATTCTTATCCGAGTATTGGCATAAAAAACCGCTCCTGATAAGAAATGCCATTCCGGAATTTACAGGCCTGCTCAGTCCTGAAGAGCTGGCTGGTCTTGCCTGTGAAGAAGAGGTCCAGTCTCGATTGGTAATTAAGACGAACAATGGGTGGGAGTTAGAGCATGGTCCTTTTGATGAGAGGCGATTTTCCAAATTGCCTCAGACTGACTGGACACTGCTTGTTCAGGAGGTCAACTTCCATTTAAATGAAGCCCAGAGCCTTATCGGCAGATTCAATTTTATTCCTCACGCACGACTTGACGACTTAATGGTGAGTTATGCGCCTCATGGAGGGGGCGTAGGACCCCATTTTGACTCTTACGATGTCTTTCTGTTGCAGGGGGTTGGGAAGCGATCCTGGAAAATAGGCGAGAATTGTGATCTGACGCTTGTGGAAGAGGCCCCTTTGAGAATACTCAAGAATTTCGAATCGGAGCAGGAATGGATTCTGGAAGCAGGAGATATGCTCTACCTTCCTCCTCACGTCGCGCATTGGGGAATTGCCGTTGGGGATTGCATGACCTATTCAATAGGCTTTAGAGCGCCAAGCGAACAGGAGTTGGCAGTCGAGTTCTTGTCCTATGTTCAGGAGGCTTGTCAATTGGAAGGGCGATATAAAGACCCTGACCTGAAGTTCCAGAAGCATCCTGCTCAAATCTCTTCAGATATGGTGTCTAAGGTCACTGGAATCATCAATAAACTGGAATGGTCAAGCAAGGACGTTTCATGTTTCCTTGGATGTTACCTCTCGGAACCCAAGCCGCATGTGGTTTTTTCAAGGCCTCGATCGATCAATCCGGGACGTTTTCAGGCAAAATTAAGAAAAGAAGGGGTCGAGTTAAGTTCGCAAACGATCTTTCTTTTTAGAGGGGATGCATTCTTTATGAACGGCGAACTTCTTGAAGTCGATAAGCGCTGGAGAAAAACGTTGAGGACACTGGCGGACTGGCGATCACTGGGCCCGGAATGGTTCGATGTCCAGGAGGAGTTGGATCAGGGGTTGCTCGGACAGTTGCATGAGTGGTATGCCGCTGGTTATTTGAAATTTCCGGATTAAGCGAGATAGCATGGAAAGCATTCTTAATGAAAATGAGATCCTCACGGGTGAGAAGTTATATGAACAAGCCTTGAGTCTTGTTTTAGGCAAGGCACAAAGGGAAATTCTGATTTTCGATCAGAATTTATCAACCGGGGGATACGCCTCACTGGAGCGATTTAATCTGGTTCGGGATTTCCTGGCAAATGAACGCATGAATAAGCTGACGATGGTGTTGCAGGATGCTGCCTTTTTTAACCAGAAATGCCCAAGGTTATGTGATTTGATAGAAATATACGGTCATGCCCTGACAGTTTATGAAGCCGGATCGGAAGCAAGGTCTATCAAGGAGAATTTTATTATCGTCGACAGAAAAATCTATCTTAAGCGATTTCACATTGACCAAGCCCGTTTTAAATTCAGTCAAGACGATCAACTGACTGTGAATCTGCTGATTAAGCGATTTGAGGAGATTATACTGACTTCACCTAATCAGGTTACCAGGAGCAGGCTCGGTCTTTGAAGGGTTAGCGATTGGTTTGAATGAGTCGAAGTGCACGAAAATTTGGGCAAAAAGATGAAAAAAAGTCGTTTAAAATGATACATTCATCAAGTAAATACTATATAAGTTTAAAAAAGGGTGGTTTTTTTTTTGAGAACTGGTAAAATTTTTCCACTCGGCTAATTTTTAATTGATAACTTGATTTAAAACTGCCGTAAATAGTTAAATTTTTAGTTAATATCGTTAAGGGATACAAAAATGACACGTTCCGCTCTGCTTGCTGCTTTGCTCGCTCTTGCTCTGACCGCTTGTGGTCAAAAGGAAGAAGCTGCTCCTGCTCCTGCTGCTGAAGCTCCTGCTGCTGCCGCTCCTGCTGCTGACGCTGCTGCTCCTGCTGCCGCACCTGCTGCTGATGCTGCTGCTCCTGCTGCCGCTCCTGCTGCTGACGCTGCTGCTCCAGCCGCTGCACCTGCTGCTGATGCTGCTGCTCCAGCTGACAAGAAGTAATATAATTTAGTATTACTTTGCTAAATGCAAAAGGCCAGCTTGCTGGCCTTTTTGTTTGGGTCGTCAAATCAGTGTCAGATAATCGTTCGCCAGCCAAAACCAGTTGCCTGGTCGGCAATGGCAACCCACTCCTCCTCACAACCTAGCACTTCCGACAATAGACGCGTGACAAGTTCCGGTTTGTTGTTCTTGGCGCTTAAATGCGCGCCGATGATGTGTTGAAGTTTGCTTAGATCAAGGGCTTTGAGTAACGAAGCGGACGTGGCGTTGTCAAGATGCCCGAATCGACCGCTTACTCTCTTTTTTAGATGCCAGGCATATGGCCCGTTCATTAGCATATCGAGGTCATGATTGCATTCGAGGACCAAGGCGTCACAGCAATTCAACATCGTTTCAATATGGGGCGTACTCGTGCCCGTGTCCGTCAGCACCCCCAACTTCCTTACCCCGTCTGAGAATGTAAACTGAACAGGTTCGCGTGCATCGTGTGGAACTGGAAAAGGATGCACCTCTATGTCACCGATAATGAATGGCTGGTGGCTGTCGATCAAATTGATTTTTACGTTGTGGGATCCGGGCAAACTGCGTTCTATCATTTTCAGAGTGCCGTAAGTCAACCATACGGGCAACCTGAACTTGTTAGCCAACTTGAATGCGCTGCCCGAATGATCATCATGCTCGTGCGTGACAAGTATCCCCGTTAGATCTTCCGGCGTGAGGCCCTGCTTTCCCAGTCGTTCGATGCTGTCTTTTAAACCGAAACCACAGTCCATCAGGAGTCTGGTAGCGTTTTTCTCGACTACCAGACCATTTCCTTCGCTGCCGCTCCCTAGCGAGGCGAAACGCATGGAAAGCTCATTACGTCTGACATTTCCATGCACGAGAACGCATCAGCGAAGTTGTTCGTAAAGAAGGTTGATGATCCGGGTCGCCGTCGTGGATTTGTCGACGTTATCCTGTTTGTCGACGACACTGATCCGGGTTACCTTGTCGCCGCTCTGTTGAACTTTTACACGATACTGCTTCGAGTTGTCCTCAGGCAATTTCTTTGGAGGAGTCTTCCAGAACTGTAATTTATCGATGATCCCGGTATCTTCCTCTTTTGGTTCGGGTTTAGGCTCAGCCTTTTTCTCATCTGTGTCGTCTCCCCAGAATTTAAGGTGATCAAAAATCCCTTTCTTCTTTGCCGGGCCGTCGTCAGTGTCCACATCGGTATATTGAACATAATACAAACCAGAAGAGCGGTTCTTATCTTCAACCACGAACCCGATACGGTCGAGTGCGAGGCCTACGCGACGCCAGGCGCGGTCAAAATCGTCAAATACGGAGAGATTGGGACTGCCGTCTGGATTCTTGGCAAGATTGGCGCGCAGCTCGGTGCTACCGCTCGCAATGATGCTCCTGGATTTTTGCTCTTCAACACCCAGTCGAACCATCAGCCTGCGCAGCAGTTCAGCATCGATATCCTCGGAATTCGAACGATCCTCATCCTGTTTTGTGCGCGAGGCATTCTTGTTGAATTTGTACCCATTCTCTACAACACCGGCACTGGTAACGACTTTGTCCATGTAATCGTCGCTTCCATTTTCCGATATGGACCGATGACTCATGTAGATCTCAGTCGTCCCTTTTTCGACGCCCTGGTCGATACGTGTCCTGAATTTTTGACGATTCTCTAAGGTATTGAGTTTATCCAACCATCCCTGGAACTTGTCCAGATAGTTGCCTTTATCATCTTTCGTCAGGCTGCTTGGGTCTACCCATTCGGTCTCCATCACGCCTGTTTCTGAATTCTCAACTCGAACGGCAAATCCAAGTTCAGACCAGAATTCCCGAATGACAGGCCAGATTTTTTCAGGAGGCGCCTGAACAACCAGCCATCTCTGAGAGCCAGCCCGTTCAAGGTGAACGTTATCAGGATTGGGCAATACCTTTTCCTTCTGCAGCACCTGATCGTCTTGACCCTGGCTGTACGAGGAGTAGGTCGTGGACCCGGGAACGGTATAGGTGTCGTTCGATGAGATGGACGTCAGGTCGGGAGGCACTTCAAGAGGGCGCGAGCGACCTGCACCTTTGTAGTCAGGTGTGTTGTCTATGAATGGGATCGAATTGCAGCCACTGATTAAAAACGTGATGCCAGTGAAAAGAAGTATGGTTTTAAGTCTAATTTGATTCATTTAGGTTCTCTTAATTAGATAATCTGGATTGAATGTTGGCCGTGTTCATTGCCTGACGCAATGTATCATGATGTTGTTGCGACAATGTAACAAGGGGAAGCCTTATCCCGCTCTTGATCAGCCCCATTTCGGCTAAAACCCATTTGACGGGGATCGGGTTCGCCTCTACAAAGAGCTTTTGATGCAATCCGAACAGTTTCGCATTGATTTCACAAGCTGCTTTTACATTTCCCGAGCTGGCCGCCACACACATCTCATGCATCATTCTGGGTGCAACGTTGGCTGTAACGGAGATGATCCCCTTTGCACCAAGTAGCATCAATGCCATGGCTGATGCATCGTCACCACTTAATACACTGAATTCCGCCGGGGCTTTCAAGAGCAGTTCCGTTCCCCGTTCAATCTGCCCTGTAGCATCCTTGATGCCGATGATATTAGGGATGCTTGCCAGTCTCAGCACGGTATCGTTGGCAATATCACATCCCGTGCGGCCGGGTACGTTGTATAGGATCTGCGGGATCGCGACACGCTCTGCGACGGTTCGGAAATGCTGGTAAAGTCCTTCCTGGGTCGGTTTGTTGTAGTAGGGTGCCACCAGCAGGCAAGCGTCTGCTCCTAATTCTTTTGCTTTTTGTGTCAGTTGAACCGCTTCGGATGTCGCGTTGGCACCCGTTCCCGCGATGACGGGTATGCGTCCGGCAACGTGGTCCACGGTGGTTTGGATCAGCAAGCAATGCTCATCAACATCGACGGTCGGGGATTCCCCTGTCGTGCCGACAATCACGATACCGTCAGTCCCTTCCTCAATGTGGAAGTCGATAAGGGACCGAAGCGCTTTGATATCAAGGTCACCATTTTCGTGCATGGGGGTTACGATGGCAACAAGACTGCCTTGCAGCATGATTTACCTTAAAGTATTTAAATGAAAGCTTATTATTTTAACCGAAACTGGCGCAGTCGCGTATGCATTTTAGCTAACTGGCGGTTTGAGTGTGATTTCCTGATGGGGTTATAGGGTTTAAGAGTGAAAAAATTCGATTATTTGGGTTGAAATTGGAACTATTGTGGGTTTCCAAACTTCCTACTCTTACGCTGTAACGTTAAAAACGTTATAATCCAAGTCTATTCAAGTGAGTTATTTTATGGAACAAAACTACATTCTGTTGTTCGTCGGCGCAGCTCTGGTTAATAACATCGTTTTGGTTAAAATACTGGGTTTATGTCCGTTCATGGGTGTATCCAAGAAGCTTGAGGCCTCCTTTGCCATGGCGCTTGCGACGGCTTTCGTCCTAACGGTAGGATCGGGCACCAGTTATCTTATCAGTCAATATCTCCTGGGCCCCGACCTTTTTTATCTCAGAACGCTTTCGTTCATCGTGGTGATTGCCGGAGTGGTGCAGTTGACCGAAATGTGGATGGAGAAGAACTCACCCGTGCTTTATCAGGTCCTTGGCATCTATTTGCCGTTGATCACGACGAATTGTGCGGTGTTGGGAATTCCGTTGCTTAACGTACAGTTAAAACACAATCTGGTTCAATCACTCGTTTTTGGTTTTGCCGGAGCGGTTGGATTTTCACTTGTACTCGTTCTCTTCGCTTCGATGCGGGAGCGGTTGGATGCCGCGGATGTGCCTGCTCCCTTCAAGGGGCCTGCGATTGGTATGGTTACGGCAGGTCTGATGAGCCTGGCTTTTATGGGGTTTGCAGGATTGGTTAGATAATGTTGACGGCTATTTATGTGATGATCGGCCTGGCTTTGCTCCTAGGCCTCATGCTCGGCTACGCGGCACTCAAGTTCAAGGTGGAGGGCGACCCTCTCGTGGCAAGGATCGATGCCATTTTGCCTCAAACCCAATGCGGACAATGCGGATTCCCCGGCTGCAAGCCATATGCCACGGCGATTGCAGCCGGTGAGGCGGATATCAATCAATGCCCGCCCGGGGGCGACGCCGGTGTCAGAGCCCTGGCTGACCTGCTGGGTGTCGAGTACAAGCCCTTGAATGCTGAACACGGGGTTCCCAAACCAAAGTCTGTAGCCGTGATCGATGAAGCGACGTGCATCGGCTGCACCTTATGCATCCAGGCTTGTCCGGTCGATGCCATTCTAGGCGCCGCCAAACACATGCATACGATCATTTCTTCAGAATGCACGGGCTGCGAGCTCTGCCTGGCGCCCTGTCCGGTCGACTGCATCACCATGGTCCCGATTGGAGAAAATCCGGATAACTGGAAATGGCGTTATCCCGTTATCGAGATCAAGGCAATCCCACCCAATACCTTGCAGGCCGCAGCATGAATGCATTAACGAGTTTGATGAATCTTGTGAAAATCCAAGGGGGTGTTCATCCGCCGGAGCACAAACAGGAATCGACATTAAGGCCGATCGTTGCTTTGCCGTTGCCTAAGGAATTGGTCATTCCTGTCCGTCAGCATGTTGGCAATCTTCCTAAAGTGCTTGTGAAGCCAGGGGATCGAGTCCTCAAAGGGCAGTTGTTGGCCGAACCGGAAGGCAACATATCGGCTGCCATCCACGCCCCGACCTCCGGTGTGGTTCGCGCCATTGAGGAAAGCATGATTCCTCATCCTTCGGGACTGCCTGACGTTTGCGTGATTCTGGATGCGGATGGCAAAGAAGAGTGGGTTCCCCATCAGCCCATATCCTGGAAGGATGCTAACAAAAGCGACCTGCTTTCCGCATTAAGGAAATCCGGTATCGTTGGGTTAGGGGGCGCTGCCTTCCCGACGCAGGTCAAGTTAAGTACAGGCGGCAGAACGCTTGTCCATACCTTGGTCATCAATGCAGCCGAGTGCGAACCCTACATCACCTGTGACGATATGCTGATGCGTGAACGGGCTATGGATATCGTTCGTGGAATCGAGATCGTTCAGTCCCTTCTGGGTGCTGAAAGGACGATCATTGGTATAGAGGATAACAAGCCTGAAGCGGCGGAAGCGATGCGTTTGGCTTCCGAGTCTGCCTCTGGCGATGTCAAGGTCAAGGTGGTTCCCACCCAATACCCTAGTGGTGATGCAAGGCAGTTGATCCGTTTGGTTTCGGGAATCGAGGTGCCTGCGGACAAACGCTCTACAGAAGTCGGGGTTCAGTGTTTCAACGTGGCTACGGTGCTGGCGGTGTATCGATTTTTTGAATTTGGCGAGCCATCGATAAGCAGGATCGTGACGATCACAGGGAACGTGAGGAGCCCGGGAAATTTCGAAGTGCTTTTTGGTACGCCTGTTCGACTGCTGGTCGAAGCTGCCGGAGGGGCCTTGCCTGACACGAACGAATATATCATGGGCGGCCCAATGATGGGCTTTAGCCTGCCTTCCGAAACGGTGCCGGTCACCAAGGCCGCAAACTGTATCATAGCCAGTGCCCCGAATTTATTCCCGCCTGCGCCGCAGGCAATGCCTTGTATTCGCTGCGCACGCTGTGCTGATGCATGCCCGGTCAGACTGCAGCCTCAGGAACTTTATTGGTTTGCCAAGTCTGACAATTTCGAAAAGGCTCGGGAATACAACTTGTTTGACTGTATCGAATGCGGTTGCTGCAGTTACGTGTGTCCAAGCAATATTCCGCTTGTTCAATACTACCGCTATGCCAAGAGTGAAATAATCGCCCAGGATCGTGCTCAGCAGGCTGCCGATCTCGCAAGGGAACGAAACGAGTTCCGGTTGCTCCGCATCGAACGTGAAAAGCAGGAGCGTGCTCAAAAGCATGCACAGAAAGCAGCTGGAGCCAAGCAGGAAGCATCCAAGTCGGAAGCAAGTGATGCTCACGGCGATGCCGAGGCTGCAAAGAAAGCAGCGATCGCAGCGGCCATTGAGCGTGCAAAGGCTCAAAAAGCCACCACAGTGGTCAAGAATACCGATGATCCGTCAGATAAGCTGAAATCCGAGATCGAGGAAATTGACAAGCGTCGAGCCGATTTGGGGCTTGTCGAGAACGCTGAACTTTCACAATCAGGAACCCAGGAAAAAGAATGACAAGATCTCCTTATCTGACGAACGCACCCAGTGTCTCGGTCATTATGCTAAAAGTCGTCTTGGCGCTGATCCCGGCAATCTTTGCTTACGTCTGGGTATTTGGCGGCGGCATACTGGTTGTTCTGTCTATCGCCACGTTCGTCGCGTTGACCTCGGAAGCGTTGATGCTTAAATTACGTAACCGTCCTGTCTTGCCTTTCCTTATGGATGGAAGCGCCTTGGTGACAGCGTGGCTTCTTGCACTATCGCTGCCGCCTTTGGCGCCCTGGTGGCTCGTCGTCGTCGGAACGTTCTTTGCAATCGTGATCGCCAAGCAGCTCTACGGCGGCCTGGGTTATAACCCGTTCAATCCCGCCATGGTTGGCTATGCGGTTTTATTGATCTCCTTTCCTTCGATCATGACCCATTGGCCTGCACCATTGGATCTTGCTAAGGCCCAGCTTGGGTTTGCAGACCAGTTCCATTATATTTTTGGCGGCTTGCTTCCCGACGGCGTCAAGGTCGACGGCATCACCCAGGCCACCCCGCTTGATTACCTAAAGACGCAGCTTGGATTGCATCGCGATTTGCAGGACATCACTCACGAGTCGATTTATGGAAAGTTTGGTGGACATGGGGCTGAACTTGTCACCTTTGCTTACCTGTTAGGCGGGATTTACCTGCTTCAGCAGAAATTGATCACATGGCATTTGCCGGTCGCTTTTCTTGCTTCCCTGGCTATTTTTTCCGAAATCTTCTACCTGGTGAATCCTGAGCATTTCGCGAACCCCTTGTTCCACATGTTTACGGGCGCTTCGATGCTGGCAGCCTTCTTCATTATCACCGATCCGGTCAGCGGACCGACTACGCCCAAGGGGAAACTCATCTTCGCGGGTGGCATAGGCATCCTGACTTATTTGATTCGGGTCTATGGCGGTTATCCGGATGGCGTGGCTTTTTCGGTGTTGCTTTTCAATATTGGCGTTCCCCTGATCGACGCTTACACGCAACCTCGGGTATTTGGGCATACGAAATAACATGAACGAATCGATACTGAAACATACGATTATTACTGCCGCAATCATGATTGCATTCACCGTGATCGGTACGTTCATCCTTGCCTATACCTACGACACCACCAAGACCCCAATCGCCAAGGCTGAAGATAACGTTCGCATGGCACTCTTTCAGCAGTTGCTGCCTAAAGACCTTTATGACAATGACCTTTTGCATGATGGGATCAAGATCCCGACGGGAGGCGAGCTTGGTAATCGCGAGGAGACCATGCTTTATCGTGCAAGGGTAAAGGGCGCTCCCTCGGCAGTCATCCTGCAGACGACTGCCCCGGACGGATACAGCGGGGATATCAAGTTGCTTATCGCGATCAAGGCGGGTGGAGAGATTGCCGGGGTGCGTGTATTGACTCACAAGGAAACACCGGGTCTGGGTGATTACATCGATATCGAACACAGTTCCTGGATCAAGAACTTTGACGGGCAGTCCTTGGTCAAAACCGATGATAACGGCTGGCATGTCAAAAAGGACGGTGGTCGTTTCGATTATATGACAGGTGCAACGATTACGCCTCGCGCAGTGATCAAGGCTGTTCACAAGGCTTTGAGCTACTATGATAAGAACCGGAATGAAATTTTCAATGCACCTGCGACTAAGGAGTCAGTGTCATGAGTAGGTATACCGAAATTGTAGAAAACGGATTATGGAAACAGAATCCAGGAGTCGTTCAGCTCCTGGGGCTGTGCCCGACATTGGCCATGACGGTGAGCCTGGTCAATGGTTTCAGTCTTGGATTCATGACGGCCCTGGTGATGGCGGCTAGCAACGCCAGTGTCTCTCCCGTGCGTCGCTGGGTCCCGACCGAGATTCGGATACCGGTATTCATTCTGATCATTGCTGCGCTCGTGACCATCATCGATCTGGCCATGCATGCCTATTTGCAGTCCCTGCATGCCGTTCTTGGTATTTTTATCCCGCTCATCGTGACCAACTGTATCGTATTGGCACGTGTGGAAGCCTTTGCTGCAAAGAATCCGGTGATTCCCTCGGCACTGGATGGATTCATGATGGGAATGGGTCTGTCCCTCGTTCTGGCGCTCTTGGGAGGCATTCGCGAGATCATTGGAAAGGGGACCTTGTTCTCGGGGATCGATCTGGCGCTTGGGCCATCGGCAAAAATGTTCATTATTCAGGTGATTCCCAACTACCATGGATTCTTGTTGGCAATATTGCCGCCAGGCGCCTTCTTCGGCCTGGCATCGCTTGTCGCCACAAAAAACTGGCTTGAGCAGAGAAAATCCCGGACCGCCTCTGTTCCAACGAATGAACACCAGTTGGTAGGCCACTAGTTTTCTTGGAATGAATCTCGAGAAGCGGAAGGAACTGTTTCGTAGACTTTCTGTAGCGATTCCGAATCCGACAACGGAACTGGTTCACGAAAGCGTGTTTGAGTTGCTCGTTGCCGTCATCCTCTCGGCGCAAGCAACGGACAAATCGGTCAACCTTGCTACGGCAAGGCTTTTCCAGGTTGCCAATACCCCTGAGAAGCTACTTGCACTTGGGATTGAGGGTCTTGAGGGTTACATCAAGACGATCGGGCTTTTCCGAAGCAAGGCCAAGAACGTGTTGGCTACCTGTCAGATTCTTCAGGACCGTTTCGGAGGCGAGGTGCCAAGAACGCGTGACGAACTTGAATCCCTGCCCGGTGTGGGTAGGAAGACAGCGAACGTTATTTTAAATACTGCCTATGGCGAACCCACGATTGCAGTGGATACCCACATATTTCGCATCGGTAACCGTATTGGTCTGGCCCGCGGAAAGACCCCCCTGGAAGTTGAAATGAAACTGATGAAGACCGTTCCCCGAGAGTTTATACAAAACGCACACCATCTCCTGATTTTGCACGGTCGGTATACCTGCCTAGCCCGCAAACCAAAATGCAGCGAATGCGTCATTTGGGATCTATGCGAATTTAAGGGAAAAGAACGATGTTAAGGGTGGCGACAGGGCTGGCGAGCGGGCCGATGCCAACTGCCGATCTGGCAGCATCGGCAGTCAGTCAGGCTATGCGTCGACTGGATATGACAGTAGCAAACAGCGTCTTGCTTTTTCTGACTTCTGAATTTGGCCACGATCCGTTGCCTGCCATTCGTTCTGCAGCCAAGGCCGCTTCCTGTACCCAGGTAATGGGGTGCTCCGCCCCCGGCATCTTTACGCAGGAAGACTGGGTGCTGGATACCCCTGCCGCAGCAGCCATGGTGTTCGGTGGGAATGTCAGGCTGGCTATCAATGAAACGCTTGGGGACGATGCGTTGCTTTTCACGTTAACGGCCCCCCATGCCATAAATACCAACTGGCTCAGCAACCCGGGCAAGCGTTTTGGTGGCGTGGCAGGGGACGCGCTTGGGCGGGGGCCATTCTCCGTATGGCAGAATGCCAAGGGCATGGTGACAGGGTTTACAGAGGCTGCCTTGTTGGGCGTTGAAGCCTCGGTTTCCGCTTCCCATGGACTGCATATTGCAGGTCGTCCGCAATTGATCACTTGTTCCCAATCCCATCACCTGAGCACGCTGGACGGGAATTTGGCATTGGAGTCATTAAGGCATGCCTTCCCTGAAACCGATCCGTTGCCCCTGCACCTGCTGATGGCAGTCTATGCGGATTCCCCGGATGCGATCTCAAGAGGGGAATACAGCATTGCCTCACTGGTTAGCGGAAACGAAAATGATGGGACCGTCACACTGTCGAATGTCTTGTCCGAAGGTCAATATCTGGCGTGGGCGATTCGTGATGTTGAGTCCGCCCAGTCTGACCTTAAACACACCATTGAAAAATCCCGAGAAGAATTGCGGTCACCGCCTGAGTTTGGATTGATGTTCTCCTGTCTTGGAAGAGGGCCTTATTTCTACGATGGGCTCGACCGCGACCTTATGCTTGTCAAGAAGCAGTTCCCCGACATGCCGTTTATTGGTTTTTACGGGAATGGTGAAATTGCACCCATGCGGGGCGAGAACATCCTTCTTCAGTATTCTGCGGTTCTGGCATTGTTTTCCAAGGCGAATGATGGCTCTTTTTAACCCGAGTCGCGAACAAGTCAGGCAGTTTTTCTTTGACGCATGGTCCAAGTTCGATCAAGGCACGACCTTGACCGGACTGGAGAAGCTGGCAATCGAAGTCATTCATATGCATCCTGAATACCATACGGTACTGAAGGAACCGGATAAATACCTCGAGCAATCCTATTTCCCTGAAATGGGGCAGACTAACCCGTTTCTGCACATGAGTCTCCACCTTTCCATATTGGAACAGTTGTCAGTCAATCAGCCGCCCGGCATCGTCCTTTTTTATACTCAATTGAAGCATAAGCATCAGGATGAGCATTCAGCGCAGCATGACTTGATGGATTGCCTGGCAGAAACGCTATGGAAAGCGCAAAGGGAATCGAACACGCCGGATGCGGAATCCTATTTGTCATGCATGCAAAGCAAAGTGCATTTATAATCCCTACCTGAGCTTGAATGTTAACCATTAAATTCTTGAAATGACTCGATGGCATCTAACGCGACATCACATGACTGGCTAAATGAACACGGCGATTACTTGTTTCGTTTTGCCATGGCACGCCTCCGAGACGCGACCATGGCAGAGGATGTCGTCCAGGAGACCATGCTGGCTGCGATCCAGAGCAAAAGCTTTGCTGGCCAGTCTTCGCAGAGGACCTGGCTAACCGGTATCCTGAAGCACAAAATCATCGATTTGGTGCGCATGCAAAGCCGGGAACTGGTCCTGGAGGATGTTGAAGAGGGGTTGCCGAACGAGCCGGGATTGGATGATTATTTCGATGAGGATGACAGGCACTGGAATTCTCCACCGCAAGAATGGGGAAGTCCAGACGGGGAATTGGAGCAGCAGCAGTTCTTGACGGTCTTGCAGGATTGCATGGCCAAGCTTCCGAAAAATCTGTCGCGTCTTTTTATGCTGCGCGATGTCCTGGAAGAAGAAAACGAAAATATTTGTAAGGAACTGAAAATTACCACGACCAATGCATGGGTGATGTTGTATCGCGCACGCATGGGCTTGAGGCAGTGTCTTGAATTAAACTGGTTGGGTAAATAATCATGCTAAGTTGTAAACAAGCTAGCCAATTACTTTCGCAGTCATTGGACCGTCGGTTGAATTGGCGAGAAAGACTTGCCTTGAGGTTTCATTTGGCAATTTGTGACGTTTGTACCCGCTTTTATGCCCAGTTGAAGCAAATGCGTGTCGCAGTGCGAAGCCTTGTTCAACAGGCCGAACAAGATGAGTCCCTGAAACTGTCTGACCAAGCAAGGGAACGAATCGCTCGTGCCATGGACTCGGAGTCCGTATGATCGCCCAGCAGGACAAATCGTTAGAATCAGGTAATAATTAAAACATCCATTTCAGGAGGAACGTCATGAAGAAAACAGGCAAACCTTTAGCACTCGCAGTTGGTGGCGCATTCATGGCCACATTGGCAGTTTCGGCCGCGCAAGCAGGCGAGAATAATCCCTTTGCGATGCAACCCTTGATAAAAGGTTATATGGTGGCCGATGCTTCCGACAGTGGGAAGATGAAAGAGGGCAAGTGTTCTGCCGGTAATTGTTCTGCGAGCAAGAAAAAAGCCATGCAGGACAAGTCGATGATGGGCGACAAGAGTAAGGATGATGCCGTAGCAGCCGGTTCGGATAAGAAATTGAAAGAGGGATCCATCCGGGACGACAAGAAGTAATCCTCGATGAAGCCCTCAGCTCGTTTGAATGGGGCAGGATTGGGACTTAAGCGCGAATTGATTCCACAAATCCAGGCGGAATACGGCAGTACGGAGCTTGCTAATCTGGGACTGCTTGAGATCGCCCCCGAGAACTGGATGGGGGCCGGCGGCCGCCACGCATACCAGTTGGCATGGTTTGCCGAACGCTATCCCCTCGTCTGTCATGGGTTATCCCTTTCTCTGGGTGGGCCCGATCCCCTCAACGAAGATCTTCTGAACGGGATCAAATTGTTCCTGGATGCTTACCGTGTCCCACTCTACACGGAACACCTGAGTTATTGTTCCGACTTTGTGGAGGGTCATCGAGGCTACCTTTATGACCTCTTACCCATCCCTTTTACCGACGAGGCTGTGGACTATGTGGCCCGCCGTATCCGCCGGGCACAGGAAATCCTGGAGCGCCGAATCGCGGTGGAAAACGTCTCGTATTATGTGTCAGCCCCGATTTCAGAGATGGATGAGGTGAGCTTCATCAAGGCGGTCCTGCTCGAGGCAGACTGTGATCTGCACCTGGATGTCAATAATATCTACGTCAATAGCTTGAATTTTGGTTTTGACCCCGTTGCTTACTTGCAGGGGATCCATGATGCAGGTCTGGGCCACCGTGTCGTTTATGCGCATGTGGCCGGCCATTATCAGGAAAGCCCGCAACTCATTATCGATTCGCATGGCGAATCGGTAGTCGACCCGGTCTGGAGTCTCTTGCAACGGGCTTATGCATTATTCGGTGCCGTGCCAACCATCCTTGAAAGGGATAACAACATCCCGCCTTTGTCTGACCTGCTTATTGAAGTGGATAGGATCGCCAAGCTGCAGACGCTTCAAGTCGCAAGGGAACAGCCGGTCATCGTATGAGTAAGGCATTGCCATCATTTCAGATCTACCAGCGGGATTTTACCGCCTATATTCGTGATCCCGGAAAGAAGAGGCCGCCGGACGGACTCAAGGCGGAGGCGATGGACGTCTATGCAGAGATCGTGTTCAACACGATCGAAACCTGTATCTCGCCCTGCTTTCCGGTATGCCGTGCCATTCTTGGCGAGCAGGCCTGGACAGAACTGCTAAGGCATTTCTTCCGTGACCATTCCTCAAGCACCCCGGTCTTTCGTGAAATCCCTCAGGAATTCATGCAGTACGTCCAGGGCCGTTCCGATCTGGCGCTCCCTATTCGTGAGCTGGTGCATTATGAGTGGGTCGAACTGGCTGTATCCACCTCGAATCCAGTGATGCCCACCCTCATTGATGGGATCCGGGATACGTCCCTACCCATGTTGGATAGCATTTTGTTCATGAACCCAACGCTCCAGAATTTAACGTACCGTTTTCCAGTCCACAGGATCTCGCCAAGGGTCTGGACGGAAAGTCTTGCTGAAGAGGACACCCGCTTGCTTGTCTATCGTGATCAGGATTTTGAGGTCAAATTCATCGAGATCAATCCAATCACGTCAAGAATGGTGGGGTGCCTGCAACAGCATCGCTATACTGCAAACGAGGTGTTAAGGAGGATGGCAGGGGAGTTGCCGCAATTGCCATGGGAGAAGCTGGTTCAATTCGGAACAGGCATCCTTCTTGAACTGAAGAAACAAGGCATTGTTTTAGGGTAGGGGTCCGGTTCTAAACACCGTACGATGCTTGTTCGAATGTCTCAAGGTAAAGTAGGCTCATGGGCGAGCTCGCCGTTACCATGGTGTTGATCCAGAATGCTGTAATAATTGGAAGGTTCCAGTACGGTGGGAATCGCGACCTCAGCCGTTTCAGGGTAGTCCTTGCTGTAATGCAGGCCACGGCTTTCATGGCGCGCCATGGCGCTGGTAACGATCAGTTCGGCAACCTGAAGGAGGTTCCGAAGTTCGATCAGGTTGTTGCTGATACGAAAGTTGCTATAGAACTCATGCACCTCGTCCCTTAGAAGGTGGATGCGGTGCATGGCTCGGGTCAGTCGCTTGTTTGTCCTTACGATACCCACATAATTCCACATGAAACGTCGGAGTTCATTCCAGTTATGCGTAATGATGATCTCTTCATCCGCATCGGTTACTCTGCTTTCGTCCCAATCCGGGAGCGCATGCTTCTGGTAGTCCGGCGCGCTTTTGATGGCGTCCGCAACAGCCTGTCCAAAAACCATGCATTCCAGCAGCGAGTTGCTTGCAAGCCGGTTGGCTCCGTGCAGTCCCGTGCAGGCAGTTTCACCCACTGCATAGAGTCTGGGAAGATCCGTGTTCCCCGTGTGGTCGGTCATGACCCCGCCACAACTGTAATGCGCGGCAGGGACGACAGGAATCGGTTGACGGGTGATATCGATGCCAAGTTCCATGCACCGCCGGTAAATGGTTGGGAAGTGTGAAAGTATGAAGTCTGCCGGTTTGTGCGTGATATCGAGGTAGACGCATTCGATGCCCCGTTTTTTCATCTCGAAGTCGATCGCACGCGCGACGATGTCACGGGGAGCCAGTTCGCCCCTTGGGTCATGATCCAGCATGAATCGGGTGCCATCTGGCAGTTTGAGAATGCCTCCCTCGCCCCTCACTGCCTCCGAGATCAGAAAGGATTTAGCCTGGGGATGGTAAAGGCACGTCGGGTGAAACTGTATGAATTCCATGTTGGCGACCCGGCAGCCTGCCCGCCATGCCATTGCAATGCCATCTCCGGTACTGACGTCCGGATTGGTCGTATAAAGATACACCTTGCCGGCACCGCCGGTTGCAAGCACGGTATGGTCGGCCGAAATGGTAATGACCTTTCCGCTATGATTGTCCAGTACATAGGCACCCAGACACACACCGTTGCCCTCGGCTTCCGAGGGCGCGATCTTGCGTGAAGTGATCAGGTCGACTGCAATGTGTTCCTCCAGAAGGGTGATGTTCGGGTGAACGCGGACCTTTTCGGCAAGCGTGGTTTGAACCGCATGACCCGTAGCGTCGGCGGCATGGATGATGCGGCGATGGCTGTGGCCACCCTCGCGGGTCAGGTGGTATCCGCTGTCGTCATCTTCACGGGTGAAAGGCACCCCCTGCTCGATGAGCCATTCAACCAGCTTCTTTGCATGTTCAACGACCTGACGTGTGACCTCGCCGTCGCACAGGCCGGCACCGGCTATCAGCGTATCCAGGATATGGGCTTCAACGGAATCATCGTCCGTCAGCACGGCAGCGATGCCGCCTTGTGCCCAATTGCTCGAAGCATCGTGTAGTCCGCGTTTGCAGATCAGGCAAACTTTCTTGTCGTCAGCAATCTTGAGTGCCAACGTCAGTCCTGCCAAACCGCTTCCTATTATTAAAACATCAAATTGATGCATATGAACCTATTACTTTGAACTTTAGCAAGTGTAGCGCTGTCTTTAACACTAAGCTAGCCGAGAAAAAGCTAATTTTTTAATATGATGCTTTAAAAAGGGACGAACATGATTAATGTTAAAAATATCGGTGAAATGTCACGTCTTGGTTTCGTTGATACTACCTTGACAGGTTATACTTCCGAAGTTGGGAACGTTAATGCACATGACAATCATACAGGGAGCGCAGCCTTAATGGGTGGCAAAGCGACAGGGGACAGTTCTGGAGATGCACCGTTACAGGGCACCCGTGAAATTGACCAGGAACTGGTTGAAAGGGCGCAGCGAGGGGATAAACGTGCGTTTGGTTTGTTGGTCGAGAAATACCAGCGTAAGCTTGGACGTTTGCTCTCACGCCTGATTCGTGACCCTGCTGAGGTTGAAGACGTGGTTCAGGAATCGTTCATCAAAGCATACCGGGCGTTACCGAATTTTAGAGGGGACAGTGCCTTTTATACCTGGTTATACAGAATTGGCATCAATACTGCTAAGAACTATCTGGTATCCATGGGCAGACGTCCACAAGTCAGTGACGATGTTGAAATAGAAGATGCGGAGAATTTTGAGGACGGCGATGAACTCCGCACAGCCGAAACACCCGAAACCGAATTGATGAGCAAGGAAATAGCACAGACTGTCAATGACACGGTCAACTCCCTCCCTGAGGAATTAAGGACAGCGATTACGCTGCGTGAGATTGAAGGGCTGAGTTACGAAGAGATCGCCACGTTGATGAATTGCCCGATTGGTACGGTACGCTCCAGGATATTCAGGGCTCGTGAAACGATCGCGGAGCGCTTGCGTCCTCTTTTGGATACGAATGGACAGAAGCGCTGGTAAGTTAACGAACCCGTGCTTGGTTATTACTGAATAAAGTAGAAATGTTAGAGTTTTAGGAGAATACAATGAAAGACAAAATTTCTGCACTCATGGATGATGAAATCCCCATGGATGAGTCGGATCATTTGATGATTGCGATCAGTTCGGAATCCGAGGTATCGGACTGTTGGTCGACCTATCATCTGATTGGCGATGTGATGCGCGGCAATCCCATGCTCAGTCATGATTTTACGGAACGCCTGATGGCTAAAATCGGCGAGGAGCCTACGGTTCTCGCGCCCAAGGCCAAACGATCCTTTTTTAACATGTCCATGCTCCTGTCCGTTGCAGCTTCAATGGCTGCGGTCACGTTCGTGGGGTGGATGGTTCTTCAGCAGCAGGTCCAGCCAAACGGCGTGGCACCCATTGAGATCGCAAACAACATACCGACTGAATACCTTCTTGCCCATCAGTCGATGGCATCCAGCAGTGCGGCTTATTACATTCAACCTGCTTCATTCACTCAGGCGAGCTCGAAATAATGAGGCGTTTGCTGCTTCTTTGTTTTTTTCTAGGTAATGTTGGGCAGGCGCTTGCAGAAAGCGATGATACATGGCTACTGTTACAAAAAGCCTCACAAGCTGCCAGAGAGTTGAGTTATCAGGGAGTGTTTGTTTATCAGTCAGGTTCAAGTGCCAAGTCAGTTCAAATTACTCACATGAATTTTGGGCAAGGTGAATATGCCCGAATGGTTGTATTGGATGGTCAGCCGCGTGAAGTGCTGAGCCAGGGGCCGGATGTCGTCATTTTCAGTCCGCACAATGAAAAGGTCGTGATTGAGAAACGTCATAGACAGAGTATGTTTCCCGCGCTTCTGCCAGCCAACATGGATAACATCAAACTAAGTTATCTGGCCAAAGCCGGAGGGATTGAACGGGTCGGGGGGCGCGATGGCCAAGTGGTCATCCTTTCGCCAAAAGACCAGCTTCGGTATGCCTATAAACTTTGGACGGATCGTGAGTACGGGATATTGCTGAAAGCCGCTACCTTAAATGAAAAAAACGAAGTGCTGGAACAAATCGGTTTCAATCAGCTGACATTGTTGAATTCTCAAAAACTGGACTGGTTTCAACCCAGTGTAGAATACAACAAGTCTTATGTCGTTGAGGATTCGATGCCGGCAAAGACGGTTAATGATGTCCCTGACTGGCTTGTCTCTGAGATCCCGCAAGGCTATCATAAAGTGGATGAGGTGATGCGGACCGTGCCTGGAAAACAAAATCCTGTAACACAACTCATCTATTCTGATGGTTTGGCATCGGTATCATTGTTTATCGAGCCGCTGTTGAAAGGCGCCGCACCAAGAACAGGACATACTTCAATGGGCGCAACCAATTTCTTTGCGCTGGTGGCGGATGGTCATCAGGTGATGGCGGTTGGTGAAGTGCCTGAAGCAACGGTTTCCCAATTTGCGAGTGCAGTCAGTTTCAAAAAGTAGGTAATGAATAATAATTATGATTGAAGAGTTGGCTATTGTTGTAGGGGTCGAGAACCAATCGGCCCTATTGGAAGTGATTCGTCGAAAACCTTGTGGCCTATGCGGTCAGACAAGAGGTTGTGGCATATCGTTGTGGGGCAGGATCTTTGGTCATCGCTCCAACGTGTTCAAGGTGCAAAACCATATCGATGCAAAAATCGGGGATTCCGTCGTTGTCGGGGTCGAAGAGAATGCATTGATGTTTGGCGCCGTCTCTCTCTATGGAATCCCCCTCGCTGCGATATTGGTCGGGTCGGTATTGGCCAGTCAATTTGCTCCCGCGCACAGCAATGCCGATTTATATGCGACCGGCGGAGCACTTAGTGGGCTGGTATTAGGGTTGTTATGGCTAAAAGTGAATGCTCAAGGCCGTAATTTGGACGCGCGTTATCGTCCGGTCATCTTGAGGTCGGCCGATGAAAGCGTGATTGGTTTTAAATGTGAACGAGGTGAATAAATGATTAAAAGAATCATCGCTATTTCTGCATTGGTGTTGAGTTTTGCAGGTACGGCGTTTTCTAAAGACTTGCCTGATTTTACTGATTTGTATGAGAAGCAGAGTCCTACGGTGGTCAACATCAGCGTGACGCAGGTTGTCCAGGCCGGCGCAATGGATGGATTCCAGGGGATCCCTGATGAGGACTTGTCCGAATTGTTCAAGCGTTTCGGCATGCCGGGCATCCCTGGATCACCCGGCGGTCAGCCGCAGCAGGATTATAAGTCGCAGTCACTGGGTTCGGGTTTCATCATCGGATCCGACGGGTATATTCTAACCAATGCGCATGTCGTGAACGATGCGGATGAAGTGATCGTGAAGCTTTTCGATAAGCGTGAGTTCAAGGCAAAGATTGTCGGGATCGATCGACGCACAGACGTGGCCCTTATTAAAATTGATGCGACAGGCTTGCCTAAGGTCACGATAGGCGACCCCAACCAATTGAAGGTAGGCGAGTGGGTGGCTGCAATCGGCTCACCGTTCGGACTTGAAAATACCATGACGGCAGGTATTGTGAGTGCAAAAGGACGGGCATTGCCTCAAGAGAATTATGTCCCATTCATCCAGACCGACGTGGCAATCAATCCGGGCAATTCCGGCGGGCCGCTCTTCAACCTTCGTGGCGAGGTGGTCGGTATTAACTCCCAGATATACAGCCGCAGTGGCGGATCCATGGGTCTTTCCTTCTCCATCCCTATCGATGTTGCCATCGATATATCGAACCAGATCAAAAGCACCGGCAAGATCACTCGCGGCTGGTTAGGTATCAGTATTCAGGAAATCACAAGGGATCTGGCTGACTCGTTTGGCCTCAAGAACACCAATGGAGCGCTGGTTGCGGGGATAGAAAAAGGCAGTCCGGCCGAGAAGAGCGACTTGCAGGTCGGAGACATCATCACGAAGTTTGATGGCAAGCCGATCGTGACTTCATCAGACCTCCCACGGGCCGTTGCATCGACAAAGCCCGGCAAGGCTGTGGTGGCTGAAGTGCTCAGAAAAGGAAGCCTGAAGCAGATCGACATCACGGTTGGCGACATGCCTACCGACAAAGATGAAGTGGCTGCGGCACCGAAGGGGGTGGCCAAACCCGAGGTCAACCGCCTGGGGTTGATACTGAAAGACTTGACCCCGGTACAGAAAAAGAAGTTGAACGGTAAGAATGGCGTGCTGGTGATCGATGCCCAGGGACCCGCTGCCCAGGTCGGTATCCGTCGTGGTGATGTGATCCTCGGTATGAACAACACCGATGCGCAATCCGTGGATCAATTCAATAAGGCCATTGCCGCCGTACCTGTGGGCAAAACGGTGGCATTGCTCGTTCTGCGCGGGGACAACACGCTTTATGTACCATTGAAAATGGGTTCCGCAAAATAAGTCCTGACGTGGCTTGAATCGCGGGTTGGCTATGCCTCCTTTAGGCTCGATGCTTAAAGGGGGCATGGCCTTTTCCATCATGGGCTGCCTCGGCGGATACGAAACCTGTTGAGTGGCCTGGGCTCGCAATAGGGATAAAACTCGGGGTCGATGGTTAGCTACCATGGCTGTTTCTGTGATTCGATCGGATAGCTGAAACCTATCCATCCAGTCGAATGGGCTTGATAAGATTTTCATTCTAGCCGTTCTTTATGGATCGTTTAGAATGGTAAGCCGGCAATTAAATAATGGTGTTTGTACCGTATTTGCTGTAAAATCAAAACCTATTATCACGTTGCAACAAGGGCGCTTCGGCGCCCTTGTTGTTGCTTAATGCATTGTTGTGAACCCATGAAAAACATTCGTAATTTCTCAATTATTGCGCACATAGACCATGGCAAATCCACCTTGGCGGATCGTATCATCCAGCTTTGCGGCGGGCTTTCCGATCGCGAGATGGAAGCGCAGGTCTTGGATTCCATGGATCTGGAGCGCGAGCGCGGCATCACCATCAAGGCTCAGACTGCCGCATTGCATTACAAATCGGTCGATGGGCAGATTTACCAGTTGAACCTGATCGATACGCCCGGTCATGTGGACTTTTCCTATGAGGTCAGCCGGTCGCTTTCGGCCTGTGAAGGCGCGTTGCTTGTAGTCGATGCTTCACAGGGTGTCGAGGCCCAGAGCGTCGCGAACTGCTATACCGCGATTGACCTTGGCGTGGAAGTGGTCGCTGTTTTGAACAAGATCGACCTCCCCTCCGCTGATCCGGATCGAGTCATTCAGGAGATCGAGGATGTGATTGGCGTCGAGGCGACGGATGCCGTGCGTTGTTCAGCTAAAACCGGTGAAGGTGTTCGTGACGTGCTGGAGGCGGTCGTTGCGAAGATCCCTCCCCCGAAGGGAAACATCGAGGGTCCCCTCAAGGCTTTGATCATCGATTCCTGGTTTGACAATTATGTCGGGGTCGTGATGCTGGTGCGTGTCGTTGACGGGGTTCTGAAACCGAAAGACAAAATACGGCTGATGGCTACAGGTGCTGTCCAACTGTGTGAGCAGGTAGGCGTGTTCACGCCGAAGTCATTGAGCAAGGATAGCCTTAAAGCAGGTGAAGTCGGTTTCATCATCGCTGGAATCAAGGAATTGACTAGCGCGAAAGTCGGTGACACGGTCACGCTCGCGGATAAGCCTGCTTCGGAAGCCTTGCCAGGTTTCAAGGAAGTGCAGCCTCAGGTGTTCGCCGGTCTTTACCCTGTCGAATCCAATCAGTTCGAGGCGCTGCGTGACGCATTGGACAAGTTGCAGTTGAATGACGCTTCCCTGCAGTTCGAGCCAGAGAATTCGACGGCGCTGGGTTTTGGTTTCCGGTGCGGGTTCCTGGGTCTCTTGCACATGGAGATCGTGCAGGAGCGCCTGGAGCGTGAATACGACATGGATCTCATCACGACGGCACCTACCGTGGTCTATGAGTTGCTTCTCAAGAATGGTGAAGTCGTCCAGATCGAGAATCCGTCGAGGTTGCCTGAACCTTCGCGTATCCAGGAGATTCGTGAACCCGTTATTAATGTGAATCTCCTGATGCCTCAGGATTATGTCGGTCCGGTGATGACCTTGTGCAACGGCAAGCGAGGCGTGCAGAAGAACATGCAGTACATGGGTCGGCAAGTGATGCTGACTTACGAGATGCCCCTCAATGAAGTCGTCCTCGATTTCTTCGATAAATTAAAATCCGTTTCCCGCGGTTATGCCTCGATGGATTATGAATTTTTGGAATTCCGTGCTGCCGACCTGGTAAAACTTGATATCATGGTAAACGGTGAAAGAGTGGATGCCTTGTCCTTGATCGTTCATCGCGCGAATAGCCTCTATCGTGGGCGACAATTGTGTTCGAAGATGCGTGAGCTCATTCCAAGGCAGATGTTCGATGTGGCGGTCCAGGCCTCCATCGGCGCCAATATCATCGCCCGTGAGACGGTCAAGGCCATGCGAAAGAATGTTCTGGCAAAATGTTATGGCGGTGACATCACGCGTAAGAAGAAATTGCTTGAAAAACAAAAAGAAGGCAAAAAACGCATGAAACAGGTCGGAAATGTGGAGATCCCCCAAGAGGCATTCTTGGCAATATTGAAAGTTGAGGACAAATGATATTTGCATTGTTTATGGTTGCCATCCTTCTGGTTACCGGTTTCGTCTGGTTGCTGGACATATTTATCCTGAGTAAGAAAAGACCCATTGGGAACCCCGAACCGATGGTGGTGGAATACTCGAAGAGTTTTTTCCCCGTCATCCTTTTTGTCTTTGTCGTGCGGTCGTTCATCATTGAACCGTTCAAGATCCCGTCTGGATCCATGATGCCAACGCTGCTGGCAGGCGATTTTATCCTGGTGAACAAGTTTGATTACGGCTTGCGTGTTCCGATTCTAAACAATATCTTTATTGATATCAGCCATCCCAAGCGCGGCGATGTCTTTGTTTTTCATTACCCACCGGATCCATCGATAGACTACATCAAGCGTGTAGTGGGTTTGCCGGGCGATAAGATCGTGTACCAGGATAAACGGCTTACCATAAACGGCCAGTTGCTGGATGTGACGAATCTTCCTGATTATGAATATTCGGATTCCGGTCTGAACTTGATCACCGTGAAACGCTTTAACGAGGACCTGACAGGCAAGAAGCATGATATTCTTGTAGCGGAATTCGAACCGAGCGTGAACATCAACCGTGTCGACCAGTTTCCTCACAGGGAGAATTGTGACTACAATGAATCCGGATTCTCATGCACGGTGCCTCCCGGCCATTATTTTGCAATGGGCGATAATCGGGATAACAGCAAAGACAGCCGTTACTGGGGTTTCGTTCCTGAAAATAATTTAGTGGGCAAGGCATTTTTTATTTGGTGGAATTTCGACGATTTAAAACGTATCGGCACATCTATTCAATAGGAGTAAGGCATGCGTAAAGAACGTGGGATGTCATTTTTAGGGTTCGTTATCTTAGCGGCGATTGGATTGTCTGTCGTACTCACGGGAATCAAGATCGCTCCGGCTTACATCGAATTCTTTGCTGTAAAGAATATCATCAGGAAAATCGGAAGTGAGCCTGGTCTTGCAGACATGAGCAAAAAGGAAATCATGGACGAGTTCAACAACGGGGCGAACACGGGCTACGTCTCGGTCATCACCGGGAATGACCTGACCATCACTAAAGACGAGAATGGTAAAGTGGTCGTGACTGCGGAGTACCAGGTTGTTAAGCCGTTAGCCTTCAATCTTAGCGCATTGATGGATTTCAAGGCGACAACTGAAAAGCAATAGTATGTCTCAAACAGGCCTTGAGCGACAGATCGGTCATGATTTTAAAGACAAGTCGTTGTTTAACAAGGCACTCACACATCGCAGCCATGGCAGCCAGAATAATGAACGATTGGAATTCCTTGGGGACGGCGTTCTAAACTTCATCGTTGCTACGCTGTTATATCATCGGTTCCCCAAATTACCCGAAGGCGACCTCAGTCGGTTACGCGCGCATTTGGTCAAGGAATCCACGCTTTGCGAGATTGCTCAGCGTCTCCAAGTGGGCGAATCCCTGAAATTGGGTGAGGGCGAGCTCAAGACGGCCGGATGGAAAAGGCCTTCCGTTCTTGCCGATGCATTCGAGGCGATCATCGGTGCCGTCTTCCTGGATGCAGGTTATGAGGTGGCGGAATCCGTTGTAGCCAGGTTGTTTGCTTCCTTACTGGATCAGGTCGACCCAAAGGCGATCGGCAAGGATGCGAAATCCATGTTGCAGGAACATTTACAGGGAAGAAAGATCGAACTGCCTGAGTACCGGGTGTTGGGTATCGAGGGGGAAGCGCATTGCCAGATGTTCAATGTCGAATGCCTGATCCCGAAGCTCCATATCTCGGCAAAAGGCCATGGGTCGAGCCGCCGGATCGCCGAACAAGAGGCGGCCAAATTAGCGTATGAACAAATTTTGAAGGAAAAGCTCCAATGACTCCCACTTTTCGATGTGGCACCGTAGCGATCGTGGGGCGCCCGAACGTCGGCAAATCCACTTTGCTCAATCATATTCTTGGTCAGAAACTCAGTATCACCTCGCGCAAAGCCCAAACGACGAGGCACCGACTGCTCGGGATCCATTCGACGGAAGACACCCAGTACCTTTTTGTGGACACGCCCGGTTTTCAGAAGAAGCATGTCAATGCCCTGAATAAATCAATGAACAAGACGGTCTCGCAAGTGTTGAATGAGGTCGATGTGGTTCTGTTTGTAGTCGAACCCATGAATCTTGGGGATGCCGACCGACTCGTCCTGGATATGCTGCCCAAGACAAAGCCAGTCCTGCTGGTGGTCAATAAGGCTGACTTGATGGGGGATAAGGGAAATCTTCTGCCGCTTATCCAGGATTTCGATCTCCTGTTTCCTTTTGCTGCGATCGTTCCTGTCAGCGCCAGAAAGAATCTTTACCTGGATGAATTGTTGCATGCCATACGAGAGCACTTGCCGGAGCAGGGTGCCATCTACGGCGAAGATGAACTGACCGACCGGAACGAACGGTTCCTTGCTGCGGAGTTGCTGCGTGAAAAAGCCTTTCGTTTCCTGGGTGAGGAGGTTCCTTATGCCATTGCCGTTGAAATCGAGAAATTCGAACTGGAAGGCAAGCTGCGTCGAATACATGCCGCCTTCATCGTCGATAAGGAAAGCCAGAAGCCGATGCTGATCGGAAAAGGTGGGGAAAAGCTGAAACAGATATCCACTGAGGCAAGGCAGGATATGGAAAAGCTCTTTGGCGGAAAAGTCTGGCTTGAGACCTGGGTGAAGGTCAAGGGCGGATGGGCAGACGATGAGCGCGCCATCAAAAGTCTGGGCTACTAACGATGCGTCACAATCGCGAGAGGTGGGTTTCAGCGAGGGAAGCGTGTCAGGCGTATGAATGCCAATATCAAACCCGGGTAGCGTTCGGAAGGTAATAGCTTGGCTACCCTATCTCACGTGTTTCGTCAGGATAACCAGCAGGTTTTTGTATTGCATACGTATCCCTTCAAGGAAACCAGCCTGGTCGTCGAGCTGTTCAGTCGCGAACATGGAAGGATCGCCATGGTCGCCAAGGGGGCGAGGCGTCCGCGATCGGCGATGCGAGGCATGCTTCAGTCTTTCCAGCCCCTGATAGGGGCATGGTCCGGAAAGCTCGAGCTAAAGACACTGCATAGCCTGGAGTGGGGTTCCGGACTGCTCCTCCTTCAGGGCGAGGCGCTGATGTGCGGATTCTATCTTAACGAGCTCCTGCTTAGACTCCTGCCGCGTGAAGACCCGCATCAAGCGCTTTTTGATTTTTATGGTCAAACGCTAAAAACACTTTCCGCGTCGTTCCAGCATGCGCCAACCCTCCGTCGATTCGAACTGAGACTGCTTCAGGAATTAGGCTATGCTGTTCCGCTGGTTCACGATGAACAGGAAGATGACATCCATCCCGAAAAGACCTATAGTTATTTCGCTGAACGAGGTGCCTGCAGCGATCATTCGGGATACGCCAACCGTAACGGCGTACAATTGATAGGAAAGACCTTGCAGGACATGGCGCAGGATGATTACTCGGATCCCCTGACCCAATTGCAAAGCAAACAGCTGATGCGCATGCTGCTTGCGTATTACCTGGGGGACAAGCCCTTGCATACGCGTCAGTTGCTGATCGATCTTCAGCAGTTCTGAACATTAATTAATTGAATTCGAGGTTCTAAAAATGATCAAGTTAGGTGTCAATATCGACCATGTCGCGACATTGAGGCAAGCACGTGGGACACAGTATCCAAGCGTGGTGCAGGCAGCCTTGAGGGCTGAGGAGGCCGGTGCCGACAGCATCACCCTGCATCTTAGGGAGGACAGGCGTCATATTCAGGATTCGGATGTCCATGCCCTTCGCCCGTTGCTCCAGACCAAGATGAATCTTGAGATGGCCTTGACTGAAGAGATGGTGGACATCGCCCTCAAGGTGAAACCCCAGGATGTCTGCCTGGTCCCCGAAAGGCGAGAGGAGCGTACGACCGAGGGAGGCCTCGATATCATCTCTAATTTCGCTAGGCTGAAGGAAGTCTGTGATCAGTTGGGGGATGCGGGTATCCGTGTCTCGTTGTTCATTGCCCCCGACATTGTTCAGGTCGAAGCGGCCAAGGAATCCGGCGCGCCTGTCATCGAACTTCACACCGGTAAATTTGCGGATTCGGAAGGAACGATCCAGCGTTACGAATTGGATCGAATCCACAAGGCGGCGAACCATGCCATGCAGTTAGGACTGGTTGTGAATGCAGGCCACGGCCTCACGATCCATAATGTCGACCGGATCGCCTCCATTCCGGGTATCGAGGAATTGAATATAGGTCACGCCATCGTGGCCCATGCGGTTTTCGTCGGGTGGGAATACGCGATCCGGGAAATGAAGTCCCTTATGTTAAAAGCAGCTGCCAAATGATTTTCGGGATCGGTACGGATTTGGTTGAGGTGTCGCGCATCGAGGATTCCATGGCCCGTTTTGGAAACGATTTTGCGCGAAGGATCTTAAGCGAGCGCGAGATGCAGGAATTTAACCAGTCCAAAACGCAATCCCGATTCTTGGCCAAACGATTTGCGGCCAAGGAGGCTTTTTCAAAGGCCTTGGGCATAGGGCTGAGATCCCCCTGCACCTTCGAGAATATCGGCGTCACCCATGATGATCTAGGGCGTCCGATGCTTGATGTTGCACCGGTATTGCAGGCGTTCATGGATGCAAAAGGCATTCGATTCGCCCATCTTTCCATCAGCGATGAGAAAGCCATGGCCACTGCGTTTGTCGTTCTTGAAACCTGATGGAAGCGTCCGATCCGGATCTCGAGCGCCGTTTTGGCGGTGTCAGCCGGCTGTATGGCGAGCAGGGGCTTTCGATACTGAAGTCCCGGCACGTTTGTGTCATCGGTATCGGAGGCGTCGGGTCCTGGGCGGCGGAGGCACTCGCCAGGAACGCGGTCGGGTCGCTCACGCTCGTTGATCTCGACAACGTCGCCGAGTCGAACGTCAATCGCCAGATCCATGCTATGGATGGGGAGTTTGGCAAGGCCAAGATCACCTCCATGGCTGAACGTATCCGATTGATCAACCCCCAGGCACGGGTGCATGAGATTGAGGATTTCGTGACGATGGAAAACGTGCCGTTCATCCTGGATCGGCAGTACGATGTCGTTCTGGATATGATTGATGATGCAAAAGCAAAAGTGGCGATCGCCGCCTTCTGCAGGACGCATAAGCTTCACCTCATCGTGGCTGGAGGGGCCGGTGGAAGGCTGGACCCGACCAGGGTCAAGGTGGCAGACTTGGCTAAAGTAACGGGGGATCGGCTGCTTGCCAAGGTGCGCAATCAGTTGAGAAGGGATTTTGGTTTTCCAAAGGGCGAAAAATCGAAATTTGGCATCACCGCAGTTTACTCGGATGAACAGGTGAGGCAGCCGGATCGCCTTTGCGAGACCGATGCCGGCCTCCATGGCCTCAATTGCGCGGGTTACGGGTCATCCGTCTCGGTGACCGCCTGCTTTGGATTCACCGCAGCCCAGTTGGCGCTCAACCGACTCCTGAAGCTCGACTAAGCTACAGCTTTTATGCCTGGCAGCTGGTCTGGGCGTGAGCGAACATCTCCTTGAGGATGCTTCCGCCTTTCTCCAGCATGAAGTAACGAAAAGCTTCGGATATCTGCGAGGCATTTCGTTTGTTCAAGGCCACGACATGCCACGTCCTGATGACGGGCGTGTCCTGAATATCCAGAATAACGATCTGATTGCTGGCCAGCTCATTGCCGATGGTGTGCAGCGAGACGAACGAGATCCCTAAATTTGCCATTACCGCCTGCTTGATCGTTTCGTTGCTGGACATTTCCATGCTAACGATAGGCGTAACCCCATGTTCGTTAAGATAGCGCTCCATCACGTAGCGTGTGCCGGAACCGTGTTCCCTTGAAAGCATCTCATACTGGTTGAGTACCTGCGGTGAAAGGTCGATCTTTCCAGCGAGCGGATGCATGGGACTTGATACAAAAAGATGCGGGTGATTGGCAAAAGGTTCTACGCGGGTATCGATCTCCTTGGGCGGCCTTCCCATGATCGCGATGTCTATTTCCCCGTCCCGCAACAATTCAACCAGCTGTTCCCGATTCCTGACCTCGATGCGTATCTGGGCATTCGGATTGTCTTCCTTGAATTGAACCAGTACTTTTGGAAGGAAATATTTGGCCGTGCTCACCAAACCGATCTTCAGCACGCCAAGCTGCGAGCCCCGTAAGCGCTCCATGGTGGTGTTGGCCTCGTTCAGGGTGCTGACGATGCGACGGGCATAAATCAGAAAATATTCGCCTGCGGAGGTAAGCCCGATCTTCCTGTTTTCACGGGTAAAGAGACTGACATTCATGTCTTCCTCCATTTCCTTGATTTGGAGGGACACCGCCGGAGCCGTGATATGCAGCTCTTCGGCCGCGCGCGAAAAGCTTTGGTGTTTCGCTGCACTGATGAATATCCGGATCTGCCGTAACGTGAGATTTCGCATAAGTAAAACTTAATTATAAGTAAATAATAAGTTAATTTACCTTAATTAAAAAGTTTTTTAAAGTAGCATCCATACGTGAACCACACTATTTTTATGTTTCATCCATGAAAGGACAAGAATGAATACGCAAAGCGGAGGAAGAATCACCGATATCAAGGAGCGTTATAAGGGCGGTGTGCTCAAATACAAGCAGATGGGTTACTGGCGTCCCGATTACGAGCCTAAAGACACCGATTTCATCTGTGTCTTCAGGATTACCCCACAAGATGGGGTAGATCCGGAGGAAGCCGCAGCGGCGGTTGCCGGTGAATCCTCTACTGCCACGTGGACCGTTGTTTGGACGGACATGCTGACAGCCTACGAGGATTACCAGGGAAAGGCCTACCGTATCGATCCAGTTCCGGGAACCGGTGCCGGAACCGATAAGGAGGCGCAATACTTTGCCTACATCGCCTACGATATCATCCTCTTTGAGGAGGGCTCGATTGCCAACGTCACGGCCTCACTCATTGGGAATGTATTCAGCTTCAAACCCTTGAAGGCAGCAAGACTCGAGGACATTCGAATCCCGGCGGCTTATGTTAAGACCTTCAAAGGACCGCCAACCGGCATCATCGTCGAACGTGAGCGGCTGGACAAGTATGGGCGTCCATTGCTTGGGGCGACCATGAAGCCCAAGCTTGGTCTTTCAGGCAAGAACTATGGCCGGGTAGTCTACGAAGGGTTGACGGGAGGCCTGGATTTCACAAAGGACGATGAGAACATCAATAGCCAGCCTTTCATGCATTGGCGTGACCGGTTCCTGTTCTGCATGGAGGCGGTGAACAGGGCTCAGGCTAACAGCGGGGAGATCAAGGGGCACTACCTTAACATCACGGCCGCAACCATGGAGGACATGTACGAGCGGGCCGAGTTTGCCAAATCGCTGGGATCGAACATCATCATGATCGATCTCGTGATCGGGTGGACGGCTATCCAGTCGATAAGCAACTGGTCACGCAAGAACGACATGATCCTTCACATGCATCGTGCAGGTCATGGAACCTACACCCGTCAGAAGAATCACGGGGTGTCGTTCAGGGTGATCGCCAAATGGCTCCGCCTGGCAGGGGTGGATCACTTGCATGCCGGTACGGCGGTAGGCAAGCTGGAAGGAGACCCGATGACGGTCCAGGGCTATTACAACGTTTGCCGTGACAGCGTCACCAAACAGGATTATTCCCGTGGCTTGTTCTTCGATCAGGATTGGGTGGACCTAAGGAAGGTGATGCCTGTTGCTTCAGGCGGTATCCATGCGGGGCAGATGCATCAGTTGCTGCATCTTTTCGGTGACGATGTCGTTCTGCAGTTCGGCGGGGGCACCATAGGGCATCCTGCCGGCATCCAGGCTGGGGCAACAGCGAACCGGGTGGGGATCGAGGCCATGGTCAAGGCTCGCAACGAAGGCAGGGACATTCTGAATGAAGGGCCTGAGATTCTAAAAGCCGCAGCCAGGTGGTGCAAGCCGCTCGAACAGGCACTCGAGACATGGAAAGACGTATCATTCAATTATGCGTCGACCGATACGCCTGATTTTGTCGCAACGCCCACCGCCGTCTAACATTTAAGTAAAGGAAACGAAAATGCATATTACACAAGGTCAGTTCTCCTTTTTGCCTGCTTTGACAGACGAAGAGATACGGGTGCAGGTCGATTATGCGATCAGCAAGGGCTGGGCGGTTTCGATCGAGTGGACAGACGATCCGCACCCAAGGAACGTCTATTGGACGATGTGGGAGCTTCCCATGTTCAAGATCCAGGACGGGGCAGCGGTGCTCTTTGAGTTGACGGCATGCCGCAAAGCCTGCCCGAACGCGTATATCAAGGTCAATGCATTCGATAACACACGGGGCGTGGAGTCCATGGTCATGAGTTTCATCGTGAATCGGCCAGCCGTGGAACCGGGTTTCCGCCTCGTTCGCCAGGAAGATGCCGGTCGAATGATTCGATACACCACGGTCGCTTACAGCACGGATACGCCACCGGGAACCACTCATGTCTAGTATCGACCTGCAGCAGATCCTGCGAGAGGCCAATATCACCGAGGTATTGGATCAGCTGGATGTCGACCTGGTCGGGCTTACCCCGGTCAAGCAAAGGATTCGCCAGATTGCTGCATTTCTGGTTGTCTCGCGCGCCAGGTTGCAGCTTGGGATCGAGAGTTCCCAGCCGAACCTGCATATGTGTTTTACCGGGAACCCCGGCACGGGGAAGACCACGGTGGCATTGCGCATGGCGGAACTGCTCCATCGCCTGGGTTACGTCAGGAAAGGCCATGTGGTAAGCGTGACCCGGGACGATCTTGTTGGGCAGTATATCGGGCATACGGCACCGAAGACAAAGGACGTGCTGAAGAAAGCCATGGGAGGTGTGCTTTTCATCGATGAGGCCTATTATCTTTACAGGCCTGAGAATGAACGGGATTATGGGCAGGAGGCGATCGAGATCCTGCTGCAGGTCATGGAGAACAATCGGGATGACCTCGTAGTCATCCTGGCAGGGTATAAGGACAGGATGGATACGTTCTTCCAATCCAATCCGGGCATGTCATCCAGGATCGCGCATCATATTGATTTCCCGGATTACAGCCAGATGGAGTTGCTGGAGATCGCAGACAAGATGGTATCGGGTATGCATTATGCATTCGATGAGGGCGCCAGGATCGCCATGAGCGAATACATCGAACATCGTCGGAATCAACCGCATTTTGCTAATGCAAGGTCGATTCGGAATGCGTTGGATCGGGCGATTCTGAGGCACGCTAACCGGGTGTTCGAGAATGCTTCCGGTTCGGGTAGTCAGGCATCCGTTGAGGATTTGTCGACCCTGAGGGAAGAGGATATCCGGGCTTCCCGTGTATTCCATGGCGGATTGAACGAAAAATAGAAATTTCGAAAAGAGAGAGTTGAAATGAGAACATCACGAACCACACTCACTGAATTCCTGAGAAACGAGTTGAAGGGGCATGCCAACGCAAGTGACTTGACGGAATTGCTGGAAGAGATCGCCAGAGTGGTTACCAGGATTTCCCATCTGGTAGCCAGGGGAGGCATAGACGACATCACGGGGAAACTTCAAAGCGAGAATGTACAAGGTGAGGTTCAGATGAAATTGGATGTCGTGACGAACGACCTTTTCATCGACGCATTCAGGCAAAGTGGTATCGTTGCGGGGATCGCCTCCGAGGAAATGGACAGTCCGCTGTCCTTTCCTGAAGGACGTGACGGCAAGTTCCTGGTGGTATTCGATCCATTGGATGGCTCATCCAATGTGCCTGTCAATGTCTCGATCGGATCGATATTTTCCATACTGGGTGCGCCAAACGGACGTCCTCCGGAAGATAACGATTACCTTCAGCCCGGGTCGAGCCAGTTGGCATCGGGGTACGCCATTTACGGGCCGTCAACCATGCTTGTCTATACGGCCGGTCACGGGACGCACGGGTTCACGCTGGATAGCGCAACCGAAACCTTCTTTCTGACCCATGCCAATTTGCGCATACCGGATACGACTTCGGAATTTGCGATCAATTCGAGCAATGCACGTTTTTGGGAGGTTCCCGTGCAACAGTACGTTGAAGACTGCATAGCCGGATCGGAAGGCGTTCGTGAGCGGGATTTCAACATGCGATGGGTTGGAAGCATGGTGGCGGATGTCCATCGTATCCTCATGCGAGGCGGGGTGTATCTGTATCCCAGGGATAACAAGAAACCGATCAAGGCGGGCAGGCTGCGCCTGATGTACGAAGCCAACCCCATGAGTTTTGTCGTGGAGCAGGCTGGCGGCAAGGGGTCAACGGGACGCGAACAAATCATGGGGGTCGTCCCGCAGCTCGTCCACCAGAGAGTCCCCGTCATCATGGGCTCCTCCCAGGAAGTCAGCCTGATCGAACGATATCATCGGGATTTCGATTCGGGAGAGGCAGAAAAGGGTTATTCACCGTTATTTGGTGAACGTTCGTTGTTTCATAAAATGCAGTAATAAAGGGGAAAACAATGTCTAAAAATTATCCAGTCATCGCCATAACCGGTTCCTCAGGTGCAGGAACCACGTCGGTGATGAACAGTTTTCAACATATTTTCAGACGTGAAGGCATCAGGGCACAGACCATAGAAGGGGACTCCATGCATCGCTTCGAGCGTAAAGAGATGGATGCCGAACTGGCCAAGCACCGTGAGATTCCTGGAAGCCATTTCAGCCATTTCAATCCAAAGGCGAATTTGCTGCTTGAACTCTCGGAGACGTTCAAGGATTTTGGCAAGACCGGTAAATGCAAGGTCCGCAAGTACATCCATACTGACGAGGAGGGGGTGCCTTACAAACAGAAGGCAGGAACGATGACGCCCTGGCAGGACAGCATCCCTGGAGCAGAAGTGCTTTTCTACGAGGGTCTCCATGGGGGCTACGTCGGTCCGGATGCCGATGTGGCAAAGCACGTGGATCTTCTGGTTGGCGTGGTTCCAATCATCAACCTGGAGTGGATCCAGAAACTGCATCGTGACCAGAAGATACGGGGCTACTCAAAGGAGGCCGTGACGGACATCATCCTTCGCCGCATGCCGGACTACGTGAATTACATCTGTCCGCAGTTTTCGCGTACGCATGTGAATTTCCAGCGGGTGCCTACCGTGGATACATCGAATCCCTTTATCGCGAACGATATACCGACGGCAGACGAAAGCATGGTGGTCATAAGGTTCGCGGAGCCAAGGGGGATCGATTTCCCTTACTTGCTCAGCATGCTCCATGACTCCATGATGACGCGGCCCAATACGCTGGTTGTTCCCGGCGGGAAGATGGGCCTTGCCATGCAATTGATATTCACGCCGATGATCCTCCGATTGATGAATCAGAGAGATCGGCATTAAAAAAGGAAAGACCTATGGCATTGATATCACTCAGGCAGTTACTCGATCACGCGGCAGAAAACAGCTATGCACTGCCGGCGTTCAACATCAACAACATGGAACAGATCCATTCCATATTGCAGGCGGCCGATGAAGTGGACAGCCCCGTTATCTTGCAGGCTTCGGCAGGGGCAAGAGGGTATGCCGGTGAGGCATTCCTGCGTAAGCTTGTTGAAGCCGCGATCGAACAGTATCCGCATATCCCGATTTGCATGCATCAGGATCACGGAGCCTCTCCCGCCGTTTGCCAGGTGGCCATCAGAAGCGGTTTCTCCAGTGTCATGATGGATGGATCCCTGTTGGCCGACGGAAAGACGCCTTCGACTTATGAATACAACGTCGATGTGACGCGGCGCGTGGTGGAAGTGGCTCATTCGGTCGGCGTGTCCGTTGAAGGCGAGCTGGGTTGCCTGGGTTCCCTAGAGACTGGGAAAGCAGGTGAAGAGGACGGTGTCGGTGCCGATGGGGTGCTTGACGAATCCCAGTTGCTGACCGACCCAGACGAGGCTGCCGAGTTCGTGAAAGCCACCCAAGTGGATGCCTTGGCGATCGCCATCGGCACGAGCCATGGGGCGTATAAGTTTAGCAGGCCTCCGACAGGCGATATCCTTTCGATCGACAGGATCAAGGCGATACATGCTCGCATTCCCAACACCCATCTTGTGATGCACGGTTCCTCCAGCGTGGATCAGGAATGGCTCGAAATGATCCGTGCATATGGAGGGCAGATCAAGGAGACCTACGGTGTGCCTGTCTCGGAGATTGTGGAAGGCATCAGGCATGGGGTACGTAAGGTCAATATCGACACCGATATCCGATTGTCGATGACTGCCGCGATGCGAAAGAAAATGCATGATTCCCCCGAGGAATTCGATCCGCGAGTGTTCTTCAAGGCCGCGATCGCTGCGGCCAAGCAGGTCTGCAAGGACAGGTTCGAGGCGTTCGGAAGTGCGGGACGCGCAGGTCAGATCAAGGTGATCCATCTCGACAAGATGGCGGCACGTTATTTGCGTGGCGAATTAAGTCCAGTGATCGTATAGGTCATGGCTTGTTTGAAGGTTTGGATAGTAATAATTGGTTTCTTAAGGTGAAAATTCATGCGTCGTAAGTTGATCGTTGGTAACTGGAAAATGTATGGCGGTCTTGAACAGAACCAGATCTTGATCACAAAACTGATCGAGAACCTCAGGGATATAAAGGGTGGCGACTTTGCAATCTGCGTACCCTATCCCTACCTGTTCCAGGCACAGAAGCTACTGTCCGGTACCAATATCCTCTGGGGTGCGCAGAACGTCAGCCCTTTTGAGGAGGGAGCCTTCACCGCCTCCATCTCGGCCAGTATGATCGCCGATTTTGACTGTTCTTTTGCCATTATCGGTCACTCGGAAAGGCGAGCCGTCACCCATGACAGTAACCAAAGCGCAGCCAAACGGTTTGCCCAGACCCTTCATGCCGGCATTACACCGATCTTTTGTGTCGGGGAGACCATGGCAGAACGCATGGCCGGCATTGCGCATCGGATCGTGACCAACCAGATGCGCGCGATCCTGGATGGGCTCGATGCAAAAACATTCGAATTGGCCGAGAAGCTGAATGCGGTGATTGCCTACGAGCCCGTGTGGGCCATCGGGGCTTCCCAGACGGCAAGTCCCCCTGAAGCGCAGTCGATGCATGTGCTGATCAGGCAGTTGATTGCCAAAAGGGACCCGGAATTCGCTAAAAAAGTAAGAATCATCTATGGGGGCAGTGTCACGCCTGCCAATGCTGGGGCTATTTTTTCCATGCCTGACATCGACGGAGGGCTGATAGGACGATCGTCGCTTAATCCGGAGGACTTCAAGAGGATCTGCGAGATCGCCTGTTCGAGTGAGTCCGAGAACAGCACTATTTGATTAGGTATTTGGCGATCTCGGTTTCATATTCGCTGAAGTACTGCGAGATCACCTTTAAATCAAAGGTCCGGAGGATGCTGGTGTTAGGTTCACGATCCAGCAGAAACTCGAAGGACTTTTCCACAAGGGTTTCAGTACTGACCTTGCCGTGCGTCAGCCTGGCTGCGTAATCCTGATGCACCGTGACGAGGTGTTGGGTGCACGCTTTTCCCTCTACCGTGACTTGAAAACTGTCTATGCTGATCTTTTCGACGATAATGGTATACATTGCAACCTCAACCCTGAATTTCACAAATTCTAAAATTATTTCAGAATGAACCGACGGATTACTGGTGTCCATTCCGTTTAAAGGTTATATCAAGATTAAATGAAAAATGGAAGCGACCCTTTAACTTGATTAAACCATTTCTATAAGATATCAGGAGAAAATGCAATGAAAAAGTGTCTAGTTACTATATGTGGTCTGATCGTTACGGCTTCTTTACTGGCGCCAACAATGGCATCAGCAGAAACAAAATGGGAAAAGTCACATCCTCGACGTGACCAGGTGAACGATCGACTTGCGAATCAAAACAAACGCATCCACAACGAAGTAAAGGAGGGCGAGATGTCAAAAGGTGAGGCCAGCCAATTGCATCAGGAAGACAAGAACATTCGTTCAGAAGAACGCTCGATGGCGAAACAGGATGGCGGACATATTACAAAAGCGGATCAGGCCGCGCTTAATCAACAAGAGAATGGCGTAAGTAAACAGATAGGTCAATGATCATTTAAGTAACAGGATCGTATGGGAAAAAATAACAAGACAGCCAGGGTGTCTGGCTGTTTATTAAAGGATCCCGACCGAGAATGATGCCACCCACCCGTTATTTATTTTGTTAATCCAGGTTAAAAGGCCAGCAGTAGAATCACCTGCTATTCTGAAGAGAGGGCTTGCAATCGTTTGTAAACTTCGCTGATTACCGAATCCCAATCGTCGATACCGGGTTGTCTGAATAACGTTGCCGTTGGGTACCATGGGCTATCTGGTCGATCAAGCATCCAACGGTAGTCAGGCGCATACGGTAGAAGTATCCATACAGGTTTTCCCAACGCCCCGGCAAGATGTGCTACGGACGTGTCGACGGAGATGACGAGGTCCAATTCACAAATCAAAGCGGCCGTGTCGGAAAAATCCACTAACTGATCTTGATGTTGATGGATTTGTTTGAAAGCATCTAACGAAGCCTGGTCAGTTGGCCTGATTTCCTTTTGCAGGCAATGGAACTCGAAAGGCAATTGAAGTATTGGCTCAAGCTGGTTAAGAAGCAGACTGCGGTTATGATCGTTCTTGTGTATGGTTGAGCCTGACCAAACCAAACCAATTCTGGTTATTTTTTCATCTCCGAGGACTCTTTTCCAGTCTTTAATTTTGTCGCTATCAGCATAAAGATAGGGAATTTCCGACGGAATGGTTTCCAATGTCGTCTTAAAAGCCAAAGGCAAGCTCATGATCGGACACTGCAGGTCAAAATCCGGAAGATCCGTGCCATTTTCTATAATGGTGAAGTTTGCATCCATGGTCGCTACTAGAGATTTCAGTGACGGATGCACGGCAAACAACACGGTTGCTCCAAGATCCTCAATCATCGGAATGTAACGGCAGAACTGAATCACATCCCCCAAACCTTGTTCGGGATAGATTAGGATCGTTTTTCCGTGAAGATTATCGTATTCTCCAAGCCATAGCGGTTGTGAAAAATGCCTACGATGTTCTTTCTGAGTGCCTTCCCAGCGCCATTCATATAGTTTCCATCCCTCTTCGAATTTACCCTGTAACAGCAAGAGTGTCGATTTATTCCAGTAAGCTTCGGGAATGTCGGGATTGAGTGCGATCGCCTGATCGAAATTGATCAATGCCTCATCGTATTTTTTCAGTTCGCCTAAAGTGATCCCGCGGTTTGAATAAGCTTCAGCACATTTTGGATCAATCGAGATCGCCTCGTCATATTTGGCAAGGGCATTATCATAATGTTTAAGGTGATTTTCGGTAATTCCGAGATTGGAGTAAGCTTCGGCATTTGTCGGGTTGAGTGAAATCGCTCGATCAAAATCCTGAATCGCCTCGTCAAATCGTTTTAGGCTTTCCAAGGTGACGCCTCTGTTAAGATAGGCGTCTGGGTGCATGGGTGACAGTAAAATCACACGATCAAAACTTGCAAGGGCTTCACTGAATTTTTTTAATTCTTGCAGCGCCACACCTCGATTAAGGAAGGCTTCTGCATTATTATGATTAATTAGAATAACCTTATCAAAATAAGCGACCGCTTCTTCATAGCGCTTCAACTCCAGAAGAATATTGCCAAGATTGTAATATGCCATTTCATAATCAGGCATGATTTTCACGGCGAACTCGAAACAGTTAATTGATTCCTTGAACTTCTTTATTTCTTTAAAGACGACTCCAAGATTGAAATACGCTGCAGCATAGTTTGGATGAAGCTTGAGCGCATATTCAATATCTTGAATTGCATGTTCCACATTGCCTAAATCATTGAACGTAATGCCCCGGTTGTTATAAGCTTCCGCATAATTTGGATTGATCTTTATAGCGGACTCATAATTGGCCAGAGCCTCATTGAACCGGCCTGTCTCTCGGTAGGCATTCCCACGGTTATAGAAAACCTGCGGAAGTCCGGGGTTGAGGGAAATGGAAAGATCAAAAACCCTGATGGCTTCCTCGTAGCGTTTTAAGGCAAAAAGTCCATTGCCAAGATTTGATATAGCATGGGGTTGGTTGGGGTGAATCTTAAGCGAACGTTCAATCAATTCGACACCGGTTTCAAGATTGTTCATTTGAAGCTCTATCGTACCTAGATTGGTCAGTAGGTCCGGATTTCTTGGGATGGATTTAAGCAATTTCTGATAGATGACTTTAGCATCCTGGAGCAGACCGGATTGCCAAAGAGCAAAAGCCTGTTGAAGCATTTTTTCAATTGGACTTAATGGCTTAATTTTACTCATTGTGATTTTATTTGAATTTGTTTTAGAACCTGGATATATCAGGGTTTGCAGATTTCCATATTTATGGTTAAGAATATATCAAATCTGGATGACATAATGATTGCAAGACTAACATCCAAGTACTCAAGTTTTGCGCCCTTGTGGTGTGAGCAATTTTGAACGGAAATTTGAACTCGTTATGTCCTTTGCATTGATATCTCCACGCTAAAAATGGAAAGGGTGAACAAGCTATTTGCGCATGCTCTATTTCGAAGGTGAACAGCCCATCCTATGCCCTTTAGGTTCTAATCAAGCCAGAAATGGCGTTCTTCCTTGTGTTCTCTGGGAAGAGCGTCCTGTTGATCTTGTCTGGATCAATGTTAAAGCTTGCCGCAATAAGGGATGCGATCAGATTGTCCAAACTCGTCGTGGGTTTGAGGTCGCGCCCTTCATAAAGGGAACTGTTGCTTAATCCAGGCCAGTCCGCGATCACTTTTCCTCCATTCACATCCCCGCCTAGGATTAACGAAGCGGCACCTGTTCCATGGTCTGTGCCGCCAGTTCCGTTGGCGGCTGCCGTTCGACCAAATTCCGTCGCGACGATGATCGTTGTTCTAGACCAGACTTGTCCGAGTCCGTCTCTTATTGCAGCTAGCATGTCGTCCAGTGACCGGAGCTGCCTGTCGAGTCTCGCCTCTTCCCCTGTGTGCGTGTCCCAGCCACCGGTTTCTATCATGGCGATTCGCGGCCCATCTGTTTTCGAAAGGAAAGAGGCTGCAAGCTTGCCAAAACTCGCGGGGTCTTGCTTGGCGCTGGCATCATCCGACATGTTTTTTGCGTCCATGGCTGCATTCCACAAGCCATGTAACTGCTCATCCTGGGCATAGAGCTGGGTTACCCGCATCAAAAGGTCATCAGATGCCTGTGGAAGGGCGGAGGGTGCGTAGGATGTGACTTCGTTCGCCCCTCTTAAAGCCATGGGTACCGTGGAAGCAAAGGCAATGGCGTCATTCTGTGACTTCGGCAATAAGGAAAGAAAGCGGTTCATCCATCCATCCTTGATTTGGTAAGGCACGGTTCCTCCGGTCTCCAGAACGTTTTGACCATCAAAATGCGAGCGGTCACGGTAGGGAGAGGCGACGGCGTGGACAAATAGCGCCTGTCCAGAGGCATACATCCTTCCTGTCTGGGCGAGGGCAGGGTGCAACGCGAACATCCCATTGAGTTTGATGGCTTTGGAAACATCAATCGCGAGGCTTCCGCGTAATTTCGCATAATCGGGATCGGCATAGGGTATGACCGTATTCAGGCCATCGGCCGCACCGCGCTGGATGATGAAAATAAAGCGCCGGTCGGTGTCAGCATTCGCCAGTGTCAGGAAAGGAGAGGCAAATAACACCCCTGCACCTAGCGATGTCAAACGCAAGAAATCACGTCTGTTCATAAAGTCATCTCCTTAAAAATTCCGGTGAAACAAGAAGCAGTGCCAATCCGGTAGAGGCACTTTCGGATCGGCTAATGGCTGTCTGGGTTTCTTTACTGATTGAACCCAGTAAAAGCTTGTCACCGATGGTTCTCGCATCCAGCTTGTCACCTAAGGGGCCCGCTATGCGTTGCGCCACCTCCACACGGCGCAATAAGGCATTGGGTGCTGCCCAGGTGTCAGCGATATCATCGAAACCGGCTGGCGATCCAGGTCGCCAGGTCGGCTGACCCAGTTGGTTCAATAACTGAACGATATTGATGCCCTCGAGGTCCTGTCGGCCAAGCCCTCTTAATGCCGAGATCAACCATTCCCAAGGGGTCTTGAACTTTACCGGGGCAGGGGACCAGCTTTCCGGTGAATGGATGAGCGCCTTATAGACACTTTTGAGTTCGCCGTCGTTTTCCAGAAAGGCATTCGTGAGTCTGTCCACCAGACCGGGAGACGGCGTGTCACTTACGAAATGCCTTGCGAGCTTGGTAGCGATGTGTTTCGCGGTCGCTGGCGCGATCGACAAGTCCCTGAGTATCGCTTCCCCTTGTGCTCTTCCATTCTGGCTGTAAGTCTTCCCCATGATGCTTCGATCGCCGGGCTCGTGAAGATTCGGACGAAAGAGGAATCCGCTGGCTGGGGATTCATTGTTGCGATCCCTCCCGATCCCGCTCAAGCTCCAGCCGGTGAGGGCGCGAGCGAACTCTGTGACATCGGTTTGGGTATAGCCACTTCTGACACCAAGGGTATGAAGTTCCATGATTTCCCTTGCGAGGTTCTCATTCAGGCCATGTTTTTTATCCGGGTCTCTTGCGGCTGCCCGAATGGCAGCCTGGCTGTCCGGTCCAATCGATCGGACCTGGTCAAGGTAGATGAGCATGGCAGGATGGGTCTCGACGGCAAAGAGCATGTCCCTGAAATTGCCAAGAACAAAAGGACGGATGGCCTCGAATTCAAAGGCGCCAGCAAAATTTGCCACGGCAGGCTTTTCGACGGAGATTGCAAAATGATTCGACCAGAAATGAACCAGTCTTTCAACAAAAGGGGTGGGGGTGACAAGGGCGGACTCGGCCCGTGCCCTGACAGCAGACACATAGTCGTCGCGGGAGTCCTTTCGAAGGATACGCTGAGTGTTTTTCTTTTCATCCTGGTCGGCATTTCGCATTTCAAGCAGATTTTTTGAATATTCGGTCATTAGTTCCGAAGTTCTGGGTAGCTTGGCAAGTGGACTTGGCAAGACCTGGAATTGACCAAATTGGTCGAAAAGGTAATTCTTAGGGTCGCCCGGTAATGGATCATTAAGTGTCGCACCTAAACCAAAGCGGTTAATTGCAATGGCAGCAGGGCTCATGTTGATTGCATTGGTCATCATCACTCCAATCGATGCTTTATCATTGTCCAGCGGGTTTCTTTTGTTCCGGCTGCTGCCGCAGTGGGCCGTTGTCTTCAAGTCCGATGGCCAGTTTCTGGCGTTCTTCGGGTGTCAGGCTCTCGGCAAAATCAACGAGTGTGTTCTCGATCCGCATGCGAACCGCAATGTCGGCCTCCCGTGTTTGCCTGATCGCCTCGACTACAGCAGCACGATCGAATGTGGGCGCCCCGATCAATTGCCTGACTTCGATCCTGGAAGCCTTGGCAGTTTCTATGATGGGTCTGGCATCCCGCCTTGTTTCGCGCAACGCCTTGAAAAAAGTTCGCTGCCTTTCTTCCGACAGACCCTTTGCGGCAAAACGAAGGGCATGGGGCGTCGCCTTGCCCGATAAAGGTGCCTGATCTGCCCAGAATAACAGGTAGGCCCCACCCAGTATCCCACCTAGCAGGAAAATGTTGATCAATACCGATCCAATCAGAAATAATTTGAGTTTTTGTGCGTTCATGATGCGATCCATTCGTGTTCGAAATCGATCAGTTCGGAAGTCGTGCCTGTTCCTTCGGCAGGCTGTGTCATCAAGGCGGAGATACAGAGCGAGATGCAGAATGCGCCTGCGAGCGCGCTTGCCAGACCTATTCCGGCAAAGGAGACCCCTGTGAGCCAATACCATGATCGTTCATGTTTTCTTGTCGCTTGCGGGGCGCTCGCGACCAGTTGATCAAAAAAAGCCCGATCCGGCGGCATGATCCGGTGGCTGTCGAGCAAGGCATCCAGCTTGGCTTCCGAGTCCAGTATCTCTCGAAGTTGTGCAAAATTGGTTTCGGAGAGCTGGTTTATTTCGTTCCTGTGTTGTTTTGGCCAGCTTTGAAGGTTGGCCCCATAGATCTCGGTCAGTTTTTTAAATCGTTCCAGTGTCATGGTTTATCCTTTTACAAAACCGCTTTCGATCAGCATGGTTCGCATGTTGCGCCTTGCTCGGGAGAGAAGGCTTTCAAGCGCGTCCACACTGATGTTCATTAAATTAGCTGCCTCGGAATTTGAAAACTCCTGGTAGTACTGCAGCACCAAAGCCTCCCGTTGACGGGTAGGCAGCATCGACAAGGCGAACGCGACCTGGTCGCTTTGCTGTCGGTGTGCCAAACGATCTTCCGGAATGAGGTCAGGGTCGATTTGGTCGACCGTATCGTCCTCAACCGGTTCTTGCCTGATACGCAGCTTGTCGTAGCACAAATTAAGTGCGACCCGGTGCATCCAGGTATCGAACTTGGCCTGCCCCGTTTCCCATTCCCCTGCATGCTTCCATATCCGCATGAATGTCTCTTGCGCGATATCCTCAGCATCTCCCCGGTCATTCAGCATACGCATACCCAGTGCAATCAATCGTGGCAGTTTCCTTGCAACCATTTCCCGGATAGCCGATTGCTCACCCTTCGCAATGCGAGGCAGTAGATCGGCATCCGGATCCAGTTCAATCATGCAGGTTTTCCATGGGTTTATCCGTTAAACGTTTCGGCGAAGGAAATCCGTCGTTAACGATTAACTATTTTTGATAATCGGATAATAAATTAAATTCTGCGTGTCGGTGGATCGAATTTTTAGGCGTACCCGATTCCAATTGGGGAAAGGTACGGTCAATGTAATCTGCTGCTATTGAAGAATCGTTTAGGTTATTCCAGGGTGTGTCCGAATCGTTCCGCTAGGATCGATAGGAATGGATTCTAGAAGCTGCCTTGAATTGGATCATGGCGTCACGGCTGATAGTCAACCCTCGCAAATTACCAGCATACCCCGGCTGCGGCAGCGACTGTGCTGCTGGTCACCCCGGTATTTGTCATGGTTAGATTCCCGCAGGTCGAGTCGGTGTAGTTTGTCGGTGTCGCCGTGATCGTGTAAGTGGCACCGGCGTTCGCCGTTACCACCGTTACCGAATGATGGCCGCTTTGGGAGAGTATCGGGTCAGTCGCATTGCCTATTGCCGTCAACGACCCGTAGACCTGGTTCTCGGTGTAATAGCGCTCTTCTTGGCTGGCAACTTGCAGCATGGTATTCTTTGCATCGGCCCGATTCGTTTTCTGTACGCTGTTGATATAGGATGGGTAGATTATCGCGGCCAGGATCCCAATGATCACAACCACGATCATCAGTTCGATCAAGCTAAATCCTGATTCACGTCTCATTTTCTCACCACCTTCAATTCAACAATGCTGGCCTTCTTTTGATTCACGACAACCAGAATGTTCACGAACATCCCTACCTTGATTTCAGTCGATGGGATTTGAGAACCGCTGGTATCGAACACCTTTGGTTTTTGCGAGGTGAAATCGTAGGTTACTGCATTGATCTCAATCTGACCATTAGCAATCTTTGAAACCACTCCGGAAGAACGGTTTCCGTTAATGGAGGCTGATGGGTTATCCGTTTTGGTCATGCTTGAAATGGTTAGTGCCTGTGAAGATTGGAAAGCAAGCAACGATGCAATCAAAATGAACTTCGACAGACGGGATCTTTTTCTTATCATGAATACTCCTATTTAAACGGCAGTTGACGCCATGAAGTGCGGCGGCTCAGTGCACCGGTAGCCGCTTCAACCTCTTTCTGAACCGTGGCGTTGGATTGGTTGAGGTATTTATACTCCGTGTTCTTTAATGGCGACCCTCCCCCATTGCCAACGGATTGCGGCAAGGCGCTGATAATTGCCGGGGCCGAGCTTATCGTGCTGAATCCCACTCCGCCCACGGTCTTGTCACCGGAATTGACGGAACCGCTATTGTTGGTATCCAGTATCGGGGTCGTGAACATCCCTCCAGTAAGAAAGTCGAGTTCCATCAGCCAGCTCGATCCTCCGTAACTGCAAGCGGCAGAACTGGGGATAAGTGTCGTGAATATGATCTTTCCTCCCCGCACGACAGGGTCCGTCACTGAACGTTCGCCGCTTAGAGGCAGGTTGATATACCAACCTTGTTTGGTGGTGTAATCCACCGGGTTCTGGGTGACGATCCGGAAAGTGCCGCCGGTATCCGAAGTGGTGCCTGTTACCTGTTGCTGGACAAGCAATCCGCTGGAAACAGTCGTATTGAAATGATCCCAGATTCCATAGAAAGTGTTGCTTGTCGTACTGGAGATGTCGGAGGATTCGAGGTATTTACCGGTTCCAAAATAGACCATATTGTCCCCATTGGGATGGATGGAAACGTCAGGGGTCTCCGTTATGGGCTGTCCAGCCGAATAGAGCTTATAAGCGAGCCCCCATGAACCGGAAGCGCTACCCGATATGTCAAACTTCCACATGTTGCCTTGCAAGTCGCCAGCATAGACTACGTCGGCTGTTCCATTTCCATCGGTATCCACTGCAACAGGATTGGCAAGGGCATTGGGCGTTGCGATGGTTCCTACACCTGTCGCGATCTTCCTGATCAAGGCGCCGGTCTGGATGTTCACGATAAAGAGCGTCGATTGACCGGTTCCGGTGCTGTTGTAGCCATTCCCAAAGATAGCCCCCCAAACCCCATTATTCAATTTTACAATCGGTATCTGGCCTGATACAAAGCCCACATCACTCGCGTCTGCTGCGGCCGTATTCACATTCGGGAACTCGAAATTAACCAGCGTACTGGCATTGGATTCAGAGAATTTTGTCGGGTCGGTTACGTCAAGGGCAAATATGCCCTTCGCGCCTGATCCCATCCCGCTGACGAGCACGGTGTGCCAACCCCCAGCGTAGACGACGTCTGCAGAATTCGGTGAACTGTCCACGAAATAGCTGTGCGCATAGGCCGTGCCGGTCAATTGACTGAGCTTGGAATAAAGCATGGACGGGACGTAACCCAGCACTTCAGTTCCATTGGAAACATTGAACCCGTGCAGCATCCCGTCGTTCGCACCCACATAAATGATCGGCGTCCTTGAAGCGTACCCTGCGCTGAATGCGGCATAAGTTGGGTCGGTGTAATAATTGGATGCCGGACCGCCGACATAATTGGGAGCCGAGTCAACGATATCGCCGAGCTTACTCGTATTCCTGGACCGGAACATCAATCCTGTCCCTTCATTGGCAGCACTGCCACGAAGGTAATCCAGACGAGCGGAACCGTTACCGTCGACGATGCCGCCGGGAGACGTGTTTAATGCTGAAGATTGAGACGTATCCAACTCGGTGACGGTGGGGGTGGCTGGTGCAGCAGGCCAACGGAAGGGTATCCCTTTAGCGGTTGATGGCTTGGATGTCAGGATGACGCGGTTGCCGTAGGCTTGCCCATTGATCACCTGACCCGCATCCCAATTGGTGGTGCCGAGGCTACCATTTGAATTGAGCGCGATATCTAGTAGCTGGCCTGACCAATCGAGGGAACTGAATTTGGCCTGGAACAGATCGCTGTTCGTGGTCAGTGAGCCACTGTTTACTGATACCGCAGAAGCCGAAGCCGTCTGGCTTGCAATACTGGTAATGATGTTAGAAAAAGCCGTGTTGAGACTGGCCGCATTCGATGCGAAATAGGCTGACCCCGTCCCTCCTGCGGCGGCGATACTGTTGAGCTGGGCTGGATTGACACCATATGGTAGTGCAAATCCCAGAATGTAGGTGTTTACGGATGCGGGAGAGTTTCTGAGGTTGGTCACCTGAGTCGTCAATCCAGCCAGGTTGGTGGCCACGTTCGAGGAAGCGACCCCTGCTTGGGTGACGGAAGGCAATCCGTCGGTAAGCAGTACCAGGAAGTTCTTCCCGCAGGAATTGGGAACAGCAGGAAGGGGTCCGCCTTGCGAGGCTGGTAAGGCCACGCTGTTATAATAGTTATTGGCAGTTAGCACGGTGCCTTCCAAAGGCGATAAGCCGGAATTCTGCAAGGGGTAGGCGGGATTGGTCGGTGCGTTGGTGACGAACTGTGAGGTGGCGAGTTTATTGTTCAGGGCCGTCACTTGTGCCGCATTTAATAAGGCGATCGGCACATGCACATAACCTAAACCAGGCGAAGTGTTGTTATACCAGGCACGGCTGACATAGGACCAGCTCAATCTTTTTCCAAAATCCGTTATTCCCTGACCCAGATCGCTGTCGGTAGGGGAAAAGGTTCCTGAACCTGCACCTGAGGAATAACCTGCTCCAGCTGTGCCTGGTGAGGCATCGGAAGCCCCCGTCTTGATGTTGTAACAACTGTAGGAATCCCAAGGTCCTGCTACGGGATCCTCATGAGCGACGCAACCAGAACCACTGGTTCCGTAAAAGTCGTGAGTTGCATCAGTACAGGCTGTGGATGAATAACAATATGCGATTCCCTGATTCGTCGAGCTGTAAAAAGGCAGGTCTACATTGAAGTAGATATAGTTTCCCGCTGAAGTCGGATTCGGTACGCTGAACCGCTTGGTTGTTCCGCTTCGAGGTCCTGAGTAATTCGGGTCGTAATTTGCGGGATTGTAACTTGCATCGTATTGGGAGTCGTGCAAGTACCAAAGGCTGGCTGCATTCTGCTGATAAGCCAGTAAGCCCATATTGAGTGAACCAGCGTTGCTGGTGATGAGTGTTTTAATGGCATTCCGTGCGATCTCGGATTTGCTGGTGGCCGCGGCGCTGCCTACGGCGGCACCGTTGGCACTTTCGTCCATAGAGTTGGAATTGCCGAACATCATCAATACGTTTGGCGTTGAAGTCGAGACGAGGAAAAGAGGGGTGTTTGTCAGCGAAAGCAAAGCGGCCTGCGCATTCCCGATCACTATTCCCATTAGGACTAAAGCCAGGTATTTCACGTTCAGCTTGCCTTGAAATATCGTTGCGTGATTCATTTTTCTTACTCCGAGATTCGTTCTATACTTTGACATAGATGCTTTGCAGCATGACCTGGGTGCCTGTGCGTTTCCCCCATCCCATGGCCGTGATCCTGAAAGCGGTACCGGCTGTCGGGCCTGAACCGGCCCCCAGCTTTCCGCTTCCTCCTACGCCTACGGGTAGATTCGGCAGAAGTTCGATCAGGTATCGCGGTTGGATGGCGACGTCCGGTAGGGCGGGCGTGGCGGTTGCCGTTCCGAAAACGATGGGCAATGGACTGGTTGTCCAATTTGCAATGCCATCCCAAACCGGGGTGCTCGTCGTGGAGGGCAGGCACAGACCGTTATTGCAGGCAGCATTAAAGCCTGAGGATTGCGTCAGATTGGCGTTGATGTAGATCTCGGCATCACGCAAGGCACTTTCTGCTGCCTGAAAGGCAAGGTTTTGGTCCATGGAGCCGGAAGATATCTTTTCTTCAAGGGTGGATGTCTTCATTGCCACGATACCCATGAGGGTGAGGACGATAAGCATGATCAACGAGACAAACAAGGAAGCGCCTCGCTGTCCCATAGCCGGATTAAGTTCATATTGACGCATCATGTTGCCCTGTTTCTGATCGTGATGACCGAGCTAAAGACTTTTCGAATACGTTTGTCGGGAGGCGCGATTGCGGCCTGACCGTTGAATGTGTAAAACTGGCCATTCGCAGACAGGTTGTCGCTGGGTGTTCGCATCAGCAGCATGAGCTTGACTGAGATCACGTTTTGCATATTGACCACATTGTTCGCCGTGACGTAGTGATCCGGGGAAATGTCGCCGTTGGTATCCTCGCCATAGAGTATCCGGAGTTGCTCAACGTTGTCGGCCAGTTCCTGGCTCACGCCGCCATTTATCATCCTGAACAGTGACTGCCCTCCTGCCAGGTCGTTGCTGGGCCCCACGTAGTAGGTGATGGTCGACACTGGCATGACCACGGCGTCGGTTCCAAAGGAACGGCCGACACTCGTCGTGGTGTTGCTGCCCGATGCGTGAGAAATAGTCGCTGCCGACACCCCGGTTGCCACAAATACGGTCGATGTCGTGCAGTCTGCAATCAAGGTGGTCGCTCCGGCCGTGATGTTGTCGACGTTACCGGCAATCGGAATGTCGACGGTTGGACTGGTCATGGCTGTTGATAAAGGCGTTCCCGTGCCTACTGCCATTCGGACGGTGATGACGTCACTTCCCGGTGTTGGGGCCGGTAAGGCGGCGATGATCGTGTTATCCAGTCCTGGAGCCCACCCTCCACCCGTTGCGAAATAGCCCTGAATGGAGCTGGCCAGGTTGTTGTTGTAATTGATGCCATTGATGATGTTATTCACCGGTGTCGTTTGAGCGGCGGAAGTGGGACCCTTCTGACCCAGGCATCCGCGGTATCCGGCCATGCGAATGTCGGTTTCTATCGAGCTGAGTGCGAACCTTGCGTTTTCCTGCAAACGCCCCATGTTGTCTTGTACGGAATTGGTTTTGTTGCTGGTGATAAAGACGGAAGAGACCGCGCTCATGACGATGAGCCCCAGGAAAAGGGCGACCATCAATTCAACGAGGCTGAATCCAGAATGGCTCTTCATGGCTGGAATCCAATCACGACGCTTTTTATGACGGGCACCTGATTCTTGGGTTTGTCCTGCCAGGAAACCCGAACGGCGTAGTTTTTACCTGCGTTATCGCACGCAGCAGTGTCAGGCGTGCTGTCGATGCATACGGTAGCCGCCCCCTGTGGAAGCAATCCTGCTACGGTTGCCTTCCAATCGTACACATCATCCTGTGCGATCTGTGCGACCGTGCAATTGGCGGGGGCGCCATGTATGTGGTTGTAATGGGTGGCCTGGCACTGGTTATCTGCTCCTGCGATGCCATTGTAATTTCCTGCAGTGACCCCGGACATGTTGGCGCGCATGCGGTCGGCCATGTCGTATGCCAGAGAGATGGCGGTTGATCGAATTTCAGCACTTTGATTACTGGCCAGACTCACGAATTGCAAACCCGCGATGCCGAACAAGCCAAATGAAAAGATGAGTATGGCTATCAGGACTTCAAGCAGGGAAAATCCGGACTCAAACTTCATGGACAGACTCCGGCTTTCATTGCCCTAATGCGACCAGAAGGGTAAACAATCAATTGCGATCCGACGTAGTTCGATTGACAGGTGGTGATCGTGAAGTTGGCATTCGGAGAGCCGATGGCGTTGTAGGTAAGATAGATAGGCGCATTCGGGTTCATGGTGTCGCCCGTCCTCGTTGGAGGGCTTACCCTCAGTACCACGTCACCCGGGTCCACGACTCCAGGCGTCGCCTGGTCGACAAATACGATACGACCGGCTGCCCACCCGGCCGCGGAACAGGTGACCCCGTCCGCGCTCTGACATACTGAAACCGTCGTGCCTCGGTTCACGGCTTCGCCACGTGCCAGGACAAAATCCATCATCAGGGAAGTGTTCTCGTTCGACAAACGGTACTTGATGAGCAAGGCAGTCAGGCTTGGGACAGCAACCGAGGTCAGTATGCCAAGGATGGTGAGACTCACTAGCAATTCAACTAACGTAAATCCTCTTTTTAGCTTGGGATGACATGCAGAATTCATTGCTTGAACGTAATCAACCATTAAAAGAAACTAAGGGAGGAGGAGTCGATGCTGCCTTCCATCTGGATGGATTCGATGCCTTCACTGGCAAGCAGGGACTCGTAAAAACATACCCGGTTACGGCCATTGTTCTTTGCGAAGTAGAGGGCGGCATCCGCTCGCCCAATGATATTGCTGGCAGAATCGAAAGAAAGGATTTCAGTGAATCCATTGCTTATCGTGAGATTGCCGGCCTTATTGAAGATCGTGTTCTCAACTTTCGACCTGAAGTTGTTCATGATCTTTTCCATGTCCGATGCATTTCGGCATTGAAAGATCCCAACGAACTCTTCCCCGCCAAAACGGAAAAGGAGGTCTTTTTCCCTAAAGTTGGTGGTCAGCATCCGCGCAAACTCCATCAGCACCTCATCACCGACTAGATGTCCAAAATTGTCGTTCACGTTTTTAAAGTGATCGATGTCGAACATGGCCAGATAATAAGCGTCACATGAGTCTTCACCCCGGCGCGATTGGATGCTTTGCAACTTGCTGATGATCTTCTTTATCTTGATCTCCAGGGTCATCCGGTTATAAAGGCCGGTAAGGGTATCCAGTTCGTATTCATTCATCAGCTTGGTGAAGTTCTTATAGATATGAATGAGTTTTTCGGATAACTCGGGAAGATAGGTTCTTTTCTCATGCATCAGGATCGCGACAATGGCATTGGGTGTGTTTTTTGCGTTGTACAGGGGATAGAGAATCACCGTTTCGTTGTTGTCGTTCAGAACACGTAGTGAGGAGTTAAACTCAAGACAATGCCGCAGCTTCGTTTGCCACTGATCCGACAAATTAGTCTCATTGAGGCTTTCGTCAATGCTGGTTAACGTGAATCGCAGATTATCGATGTCATTTGGAATGTAAATGCAGATGTCGCCCGAGCCGATGAGCGTGAACAGCGTCTTAATCAATAGCAACTCCAACGGTTCTGAATCAGCTGTGTTGGCTAACTTGACCAGTCTATTCATAATCTCATTGACTTCGATATCCAGACTAATGATCATTTCTCCTTTCATGTCATGTTTTACCCAAGAAAAAAAGCGATCGCAAAGCAAGCGATGGCAGTCATGCCGTTGGGCCTTCCTGAGAATCCATGACTCCCTAAGGGCTATTCGCGAGCCAATATTGTCAGCAAACCTATTAATGCACAATCAGCAAAAATGCATAGGAGGTATTCATAAATGATTTGTCTGGATGATTTGCTATTCATAATGTTAGACTCTCGATGAATCGATTCGCAGGTCGTAAACATGAAAAAAAATCCTAATATTGACTGGAATCAACTTCAGGTTTTTCTCGCCGTCGCAGAAGCAGGCTCATTGACAGGTGCTAAGCGGGCGCTTTCGGTCAGTCAGCCGACTCTCAGCAGGCAGATCGCCTTTTTAGAAGAGTCACTAGGGGTGCCTTTGTTTGAAAGGGTGCCTCACGGACTCAGTCTGACGGATGCAGGGCGGGCGCTCGTGGAGCCGGCTCGTCATATGCAGCGATGTGCCGAACAGGTCTCACTTCGTGCGTTAGGCAAGACCCAGGAATTAAGCGGAACCGTTCGGTTGACGGCTTGCGAGGTCGTATCCGGATATTTTTTGCCAGATGCGCTTTTGCCTTTAAGGGAAACGTATCCGGAGATTCAGATCGAGGTGATCGCGACGGATGACGTCATGAACCTGCTGGCCCGTGACGCAGATATCGCTATTCGTCATACGCCCCCGGTCCAAACCGAACTGATTGCCAAGAACCTGGGCCAATCCTCAATGGCACTCTATGCCTTAAAGGGTTATTTGGAGCAGCGATCTAAAAAGATCCTTTCAGGCGAGGTCAAGGGATACGACTGGATAGGACTCGACAAGTCCGATGAATACATACGGGGTTTCCGAAATTCCGGGAGACTCGTCGATCGCAATTTCTTTAATTTCCGATGCGACAATACGCTGGTGGGATGGCAGGCTGCTTTAAAAGGGCATGGAATCGCACCGATGTTTAAAAGCATCGCAGAAGCGTTCCCCGAGATGGAAGTGTTTTGTCCCGAAGTACCCATTCCCAATGTCCCCGTCTGGCTGGTATCGCATCGCGAACTTCGAAGTAACCCGCGTATACGGCTGGTTTTTGATTTACTTGAAAAAGGGTTGATCGATACGATGATCGACTAGGTTTCCCCATGAACCTTGAAATTTAGACCCGATTGCCTGTCCCCCTTGAAATTAGTTTAACCGTCCCCATTTTATTGACACTATTTTTTTATTTCCTTATTGGAGCTCCATTATGTCCACAACGACTTCACAAAAAGAGACTTTAGGTTTCCAGGCCGAGGTTAAACAGTTATTGCATCTCATGATCCATTCCTTGTACAGCAACAAGGAGATCGTGTTACGTGAATTGATCTCAAATGCTTCGGATGCGGCAGATAAATTGCGTTTTGAGGCGCTGTCGAATAACAGTTTGTATGGCGAAGATTCTGAATTGAAGATACGCCTTGCCTTTGACAAATCGGCTCGTACGCTCACCATCACGGATAACGGTATCGGGATGAGTCGTCAGGAAGTCATCGATAATATCGGAACCATCGCAAAATCCGGTACACGTGAATTCTTTAATGCGCTGACGGGCGACCAGGCAAAAGATGCCAACCTGATCGGTCAGTTCGGAGTGGGTTTCTATTCTTCCTTTATCATCGCAGACAAGGTGACACTTACTACCTTGCGTGCAGGTGGCACGGAAGCCGTTCGCTGGGAGTCAAAGGGTGAAGGTGACTTTACGCTCGAACCTGCCGATAAAGCAACTCGCGGGACCGAGATCGTCTTGCATCTCCGTGAAGGGGAGGACGAATTCCTGAATGATTGGAAATTAAAATCCATCATCCGTAAATATTCCGACCATATCACCCTGCCGATCATCATGAAAAAGTCGGAATGGAAGGACGGCGAGCAAGTCCCAACCGATGAGGATGAAACGGTCAACAGTGCATCTGCATTGTGGGCAAGGGCCAAGAACGATATTACCGAAGAGGAATACAAAGAGTTCTACAAACACGTCTCCCATGATTTCGAGGATCCTATGGCTTGGAGCCATAACCGCGTGGAAGGGAAACAGGAATATATCTCCCTGCTTTACTTGCCTAGCAAGGCACCATTTGATCTTTATGACCGTGAAAGAAGGCATGGAATCAAGCTTTACGTGAAACGTGTCTTCATCATGGAAGACGCAGAAAAACTGATGCCGCAATACCTGCGCTTTGTTCGAGGTGTGATTGACTCTTCTGATTTGCCACTCAATGTTTCCCGCGAGATTCTGCAGCACAGCAAGGATATCGACGCGATCAAGGCGGGTTCCGTGAAAAAGGTGTTAGGACTTCTGGAGGACATGGCTGAAAACAGGTCCGAAGAATACAAGCAATTCTGGACTGAATTTGGCCGTGTGCTGAAGGAAGGTCCGGGCGAAGACTTTGCCAATAAGGAAAAGATCGCTGGACTGCTTCGTTTCGCCTCCACGCATCTCGATAGCGACTCTCAGGAAGTATCGTTCAAGGACTACATCGGTCGCATGAAGGAAGGCCAGGAAGCGATCTACTACATAACAGCCGATACGTTTGCTGCTGCTAAACACAGCCCACATCTGGAGATATTCCGTAAGAAAGGTATCGAAGTGCTTCTGCTTTCGGACAGGGTGGATGAGTGGATGCTAGGCAGTTTGACGGAATTCGAAGGCAAGAAACTGCAGTCTGTGGCGAAGGGTGATCTGGATCTTGGCAAGCTTGAGGATGAGTCTGAAAAAGAAGCCCAGAAAAAGATTGAAGACCAGGCTAAGGATCTGATTGAAAAGGTCACGAAGGTGTTGGGTGACAAGGTGAAGGAAGTGAAAGTCACGCACCGCCTGACGGACTCCCCTGCATGCCTGGTAGCAGGTGAACATGACATGTCGGGGAATCTGGAGCGCATGCTGAAGGCTGCCGGACAGAAGACACCCGAAACCAAGCCGATCCTTGAGATCAATCCGACGCACCGTTTGGTTGAGCGGATGAAAGAGGAAGGGGATGAACTCAAGTTCGCCGACCTTGCGCATCTCTTGTTTGATCAGGCCTTGCTGGCGGAAGGCGGGCAACTGGATGACCCAGCCAGCTTCGTGAAGCGCATGAATAGTCTGATCGCCTGATAATACTGGCATTGCAATACTGGACCCCTTGCATTGGTTATTAAATGCGAGGGGTTTTTCTTTAGCTGAATCTATTGATCAGATCTTCGTTTATTCGTTTAAGGACATCGTTCCAGTTCCCAATCTTGTCCTGCCTGAAAAGTCTCATTTTTGAGTACCAGGGGCTGTCAGTCCTGTCTAATAACCAACGCCAATCCGGAATGAAAGGTAAAAGCACCCAGGTTTCCTTGCCCATGCTTCCGGATAGATGTGCCAAGCTTGTATCCACGCTGATAACAAGATCCACCAGTTGGCAAAGTGCCGCCGTGTCGGTGAAATCGATTAGCGCATCGCCGAAGTGACTGATTTCGGGATAGGCATCCAGAACGTCACTGTCCGAATCTCGAACTTCCTTTTGCAGGCTTACATAGTGGAAACCCGGGGGGAGGTATGCTAGCAAGCTAGCAAGTGGAATGCTTCGGTTAGCGTCATTCCGATGGAGCGGATTGCCACTCCATACCAAACCAATTCGAGGTTTTGTTGAATGTCCGATCCTTTCTCTCCAAGTGTGCATCTTTTCTTCAGAAGCCCTTATATACGGGTCAGCGGATGGCATGTTGTCCAAGTCGGTTTTGAACGCAAGCGGCAGGCTCATTAATGGGCAGTGGCAATCGAAATCCGGAATTGGCTCGCCTTTTGGAATGATTTGAGAAACGCCTTCCAGTTGGGCCAATAACCCCGCTAGTGGCTTCTGAACCTCCAGTAAGATGCGCGCACCCATTTTGGCTACCCATTTCGCATATCGGCAGAATTGGATCGTGTCGCCCAGCCCTTGTTCTCCGTGGAGCAGGATAGTCTTATTTTCTAAAGAGAAGTCCCCCAGCCACAATGGTTGGGAGAAGCTCCTTTTTTCCAACAAGGCGGATAGCGAGTCATTCCTCCATCGCCATTCATACAGTTGCCAACCGGGCAAGATTTGACCAAGTAAAAGCAGAAGGATGGACTTATTGGTAAGAGCCTGGGCATTCTCAGGATCGATCTTGATCGCTTGATCATAACTGTCGATGGCGGCATCAAACTGATTGCGTTCTTTGAAAAGTTTCCCCTGTGTGATGTAAGCTTCAACGAAATTTGGCTTGAGGGTGAGTGCTTTATCGGTAAAGCTCATCGCATGATCAAGCTGACCGAGTTCATAGTGAGCGACTCCCATGTTGTGGAAAGCTTCAGCGTAATCGGGCCTGATTTCGATGGCCTTTTGAAAGTTCTCCAGCGCATCTTGAGGTTTTTTCAAGTTTATAAGCGTTTCACCCTTGTTGTTATAGGCTTCAGCAAAGTGCTCATTAAGTGCGATGGCTTTGTCAATGCAAGCCAACGAGCCTTCCAAGTCATTGAGTTCCCTAAGTGCTATGCCTTTATTGTTATAGGCTTCGGCAAAGTCTGGTTTAAGTGATAATGCCTTATCTAAGCACGCGAGGGCATCCTGCTTTTTTTCCAATTTCAGAAGGACGGCGCCAAGGTTATTGAAGGCCTCGACATAATTGGCGCGATAGAAAATGGATCGTTCGTAGCTGGATTTTGCCAGCTCGAATTTTTCGGTGTTTTGAAACAGCACGCCGAGATTGAAGTGTGCTTCAGCGTAATCGGGTTTAAGAGAGATGGCTTTTTTATAGCTTGCGATTGTTTCATCATGCTTCTTGAGGTCATTGAGCGCAATCGCAAGGTTGAAATGCGAGAGGGCATTCTTGGGATAGATCTCAATTGCCCGACCGATTAATCGGATGGCTTTGCTCGGGTTGTTCTTTTGTGCGGCAATGACCCCGAGTAAATGAATTGCATCAAAATGACTGGGCTCGGCCCGGATGATTTCCTCGTAAAGAATCTGGGCATTGTCTATCATTCCCGATTGGTGGAAGGCAACAGCCTGTGAAAGTTTGAGTTGAATACCGGATGCCGATCGCGAGTCGCCATTATTTTTTTTACCAGTCATTCTGGAGTTCCCTGAATTAATGAAGTATCCTACAAGCGTCACATCGACACCCTAAAGCCGTCTGCCACGTCCTCTGAACATGGTATCTAAATTTTATTACATCATTAAAACGAAGGGTGGGTTGTGCAAAAATTCTTGGGTCTTGTCATGCTTAAGTAAAACAAACTGAGTAAGATGCCTCTATACGCGACAGTAATCGTACATGAAATTTTATTATGTCATCAAAATGAAACATCATTGTCAAAATTAAAACATAAAATTGTAATGGTTTACGATGCCAAAATTTTTGCTTAAGAGGTCTCTATGATAGCTGCACTAAAAAATCCCAAAAACGGTAACTTTTCCAGGGGGTTTACTTTGCTGGAACTTTTGGTGGTTATGGTTATTATTGGCCTCTTGGTAAGCTACGTGGCACCCAAGTATTTCTCACAATTGGGAAAGTCAGAAGTTAAAGCAGCAAAGGCCCAGATCGATGCCCTTGAAAAGGCGCTTGATCAGTATCGCCTGGACGTGGGGCATTACCCTACAACGGAGCAAGGTCTGGCTGCCTTGTTCGTTCAGCCGTCAGACGAGCCAAAATGGGCGGGTCCGTATCTGAAGAAAAACGTACCCAACGACCCTTGGGGGCATCCTTACCAATACAAGGCCCCAGGGGAGCACGGTGAAGTCGATCTTTATTCCTTCGGTAAAGACGGCCAACCTGGCGGTACTGCAGAAAATGCGGATGTAACGAACTGGTAGTTATGCTCTTCGAGATCCGCGCACTGCGTCAAAAGGAATACATTTCTCTGCGAGTCGAGGCCGCGAGTGAGCAGCTTGCTGTCAGTGAGGCCAAGTCAAAGGGTTACACGGTTTTCTCAGCGAAGCCTGTCTCCTCGGGATGGATGCAGTCGTTTTCAAAACGTGAGCGTTTCCCGCTGATGCTTTTCAGTCAGGAGATGCTCGCCCTGATCGAGGCTGGGTTGAACGTCCTGGAGGCGATCGAGGCGCTCGCAGAAAAAGAGCAGCGTCCTGAAATTCGACAAACCTTGCAAGGCGTACTTCGGTTGCTGAATGAAGGACAGCCTGTGTCCGTTGCCATGTCGTCTTTTCCGGATGCGTTCCCGCCGCTTTATGTCGCAGCCTTGAAAGCGAGTGAGAAGACCGGGGGCATGCAGGATGCACTGAAACGCTATATCACCTACCAGGGACAGGTGGAACAGGTCAAGAAAAAGGTGATTTCAGCATCGATTTATCCAGCCATGCTTCTGGTGGTGGGTGGGCTTGTCACCTTGTTTCTTATCGGTTACGTCGTGCCAAAGTTCTCGCACATCTATGAAGACGTCGGGGGGGAATTGCCCTTCTTGTCCAAGGTGCTGATGGCTTGGGGAGGCTTCATAGAGGATCATGGGAAGACCCTGCTGTTTGCGCTTATTGCGATGATCGTTTCAATCGTATACCTCTTAAGTCAGAAAACCGTTCGCATCCGCATCATGTCAACACTCTGGAAGATACCGGCGATCGGCGAGAGAATGCGAATTTATCAACTTTCCAGATTCTACCGTTCCCTTGGAATGCTGTTGATTGCGGGGATACCCATATTGAGTGCAATGAATATGGTTGCCGACCTCCTCTCACCCGCATTGAGACTGAAAATGAAAGCGGCAGCCGAACAGATTCGTGAGGGTAAGACGATCTCCGCTGCGATGGAGCAAAATGACCTTTCCACGGCGGTTGCTCTGAGAATGTTACGGGTTGGGGAGCGCAGTGGCAGCATGGGAGAAATGATGGAGCGGATTTCCAGCTTCTATGATGAAGAAACCGCCCGTTGGATCGACTGGTTCACCAAGCTTTTCGAGCCCTTGCTGATGATGGTGATCGGATCCGTTATCGGCCTGATCGTGCTGATGCTCTATATGCCGATATTCGATTTGGCAGGAAGCATACAATGACCATCATCACGATCGATTCCATTCAAAAGGCAAAGGTTCTAGCTGAACAATCGCGCCGCCGTTTGCTTGAGGTGCTTCAGGACCAGACTGGCCTCAAGCCTGAAGCATTCCTTGAATCGCTTGGCGCGTCCTTCCACTATCCTATTATCACCATCAAGGAGATGCATCAGCTGGAAGTCGATTTTGATGTATTGCCTTTCGCTGAAGCCTACAAGCATGAGTGTATCCCGCTGCGTCAGCAGACAGGGAGCCTGCTAATGGTCATTGCCGATCCATTTTCGGAAGGGCTGGTTGACTGGTTGCTGGAGTTCGTTCGGGAAGTCTTTGAGATTAGATTGGCTCATTATGCTGACCTGTCTGCCTTCATGTCACGGCATGAAGAAACGATGAGCGCCATGGATAAGGTGTTGGAGAACGAAGATGCGCAATTTCATCCATCGATGGATGGTGTCCAGCAGTTATCCTTATCCAGTATTTCTGAAGATGCTAGCCCGGTCATCCGGCTCGTGAATTCAACGCTTTACGATGCAATGAAAAGTGGGGCAAGTGATATCCACCTTGAAAGCACGGTTTCAGGACTGGCCATTAAATACAGAATCGATGGCGTGCTGGACGATATCGGGGCGATACAGGGAGTTGAAACCGCTGAACAGGTGATCTCACGCATCAAGGTGGTTGCTGAACTGGATATCGCCGAGCGTAGGATCCCTCAGGACGGAAGATTCAAGGTGCATGTGCAAAACCGGGAAGTGGATCTTCGTGTGTCGATCATGCCAAGTGTGTTTGGTGAAGATGCCGTGCTTCGTATCCTCGACAGAAAGGCACTGACCGAACAATCTCGCGGATTGCGACTGGAACACGTGGGGATAGACGAAGCGACTCGGAATCAATTCCGTCGACTGGCCAGTGAACCCTACGGAATGGTCCTGGTAACGGGGCCAACCGGAAGCGGGAAGACGACGACATTGTATGCTGCCATATCAGAGGTGAATACGGGCAAGGATAAAATCATTACGATCGAAGACCCTGTCGAATACAACCTGCCCGGCGTGCTGCAAATTCCGGTCAATGAAAAGAAGGGATTGACTTTTGCCCGTGGTCTGCGTTCCATTCTGCGTCATGATCCCGATAAGATCATGGTCGGTGAGATCCGGGATTCGGAAACTGCGCAGATAGCGGTTCAAGCCGCACTGACCGGACACTTGGTTTTTACGACTGTTCATGCGAACAATGTGTTTGACGTGATTGGCAGGTTCATCAATATGGAAGTCGACACCTACAGTTTTGTCTCGGCGTTGAATGGTATTTTAGCGCAACGTCTGGTGCGGCTGGTGTGCACGCATTGTGCTGTTCCGGACACTCCGACGGAAGCCCTGTTGCGGGAGTCGGGAATCTCGCTTGAAGTAGCCGGAACCATGCAATTCCTTAAAGGGCAGGGTTGTGGGCACTGCCGCGGAACAGGTTATCGGGGGCGGATGGCGGTTGCTGAACTCTTGATCCTTGATGACGAGATCAGAGAGATGATCGTGGCAAGGGATCCGATTCGTAAACTCAAGGATACCGCAAAGAATAAAGGTTTAAGACTGCTTAGAGACGCTGCAATCATGGCAGTTGCAAGCGGGAAAACGACATTGGAAGAGATCAATCGTGTTACTTTCATTTCATAACCAGCATTTTGCCAGCATCGCGCCGGGTGAAATATCCCTTGTGCGATTGCGGCCCGGTATCAAGCCTAAGATCGTGTCCAGGGAGCACTCGACCTGCACTTCGATCGCGCATAACCGGCATTGGGAAGCGGAGGTCGTGCTTCTTGAAAGTCTTTTATCCAAGTCCAAGGCCAAACTGCCCTTGACGGTCATCCTTTCCAATCATCTTGTACGTTACAAGGTCTTGCCTGCGATGCCCCCGCTCATGCCGGCCTCCGAGGTGTTGAACGTTGCAAGGCAATGTTTCAGGGATGTCTACGGTGATGCAGTCGACAGTTGGTCGATTCGAGTGAATGCCTTGCCTCATGGGGATAGCGTGATCGCCAGCGCCATCGATGAGGCCTTGTTTGATACCTTGAAGCAAATGACATCAAAACTGGGTGTCAAATTGAAATCGGTCCAGCCTTTCCTGATGAGTACGTTTAACAGGAATCGCCATCAATTCTCCAGGAAATTGAACTGTTTCGTTCAGGTCGAGCGTGGCCGGATGGTTATTGCGCTTCTGAAAAACGGAGCCTGGCAGAGTGTCACGGGGGCGACAGCTCCCATGAACTGGATGGAGTCGCTGCCGTCTTTTATCAACCGGCAACTCTTGTTGGCCGATTGGCAGAACGAGCCGTTGGATGTCATGCTGAGTTCGGTGGGCCCGGAGGAGGCCATCAGGATTTCCGAGAATCCAAACTGGGATATGTACCGTGTCCTTCATCCCAATTGCGAGGAATACGTGCACCTCAAAGACTCCCCTTTTTCTATGGCGCTGAGTCCATTATGAGGATAAGGTCTGTTTCTCTGGATTATGTGAAATCCACAACGCCCTCACTGATTGGTATCGTGTTGCTGATCATGGGGGTCATCCTTGCCATTGGGTGTTGGAGGATTTACGACGGGCTAAGTTCGACCAATCAGGAGTTGGATAACAAAATAGCGCATCTGCAATCGGGCAGGAATTCGCTTCCATCCGCAGCCGCTCCGAGGGTGGAAAAGCTCTCCGATGAACAGTTGGCCGCAATAAAAGATGCACACAATGTCGTTGATTTTCTGTATCTGCCATGGTCAGCGATCTTTGACGCCCTTGAAGAGGCATCCGAACCTGATGTTGCATTGCTGTCAATTGAGCCTGACGCAAAAAGAAGGGAAGTTAAAATAACCGCCCAGGCAAAGGACACCAATACGCTTTTTGATTATCTAAAACGACTCAACAATTCATCCAAGCTGTCGGGAGCCTTTCTTGTAAGGCATGAGCTGACTGAGGATGAAAACAAGCAACACCCGATACTTTTTGTCGTCATTGCCGAGTGGAAAGACAAAAAATGACACAATTCCTGAGATTTATTGAGCTTATTCGATATTACATCGGGCTTGTTGGTATATTTGGCATACTTGCCGGCGCATTGGCAGTGGCATCAGTGTTGTTTCTTATTGTACCGGCTCAGCAGCATGCTGAAGCGATGAAGCAGGAGATAGGCAGACTAAGCACGCTGCCCGTTCAAAAGAAGGTGGAAGTGACACCCGTTTTAACGCAGGCTGAGAATCTTGAGAAATTTTACAGTCAGTTTCCAACGGAGAAAGATCTGCCTGAGATCGTTGAACAATTGCATCAACTGGCGGCTCAAGAGGGTATCGTGCTTCCGGTAGGAGACTACAAGTTATTGAATGACCCGAACAAGCGGCTTAAACGATATGAAATGATTTTTCCAGTGAATGCAAAATACATGCAATTGAGAAGTTTTATCCATCACGGTCAGGTCAAGTTTCCTACCTTGGCCTTGAGTGAAATTAATATCAAGCGGGAATCCATTAAGGATAATGAAGCCGAGATCAATTTGAATTATGTATTATTGATGCGGAGAACGGATTGATGGTGCTTAAAACGGAGCATCGTTGGATGATTCTAGCAGCTGCCTTGCTGTTGACGGTGGTCGCCATTTATTTTCCGGGGCAGGAGGAAAACGGTGCGAACAGCATTGAGCTTGCGAATCCAGGACGTCCAAAACACGTGGGCATCAAACCGGGTATGGGTGATGCAACGAGTAAACCGATCAGTCAGATGATGGACCTGCCCGATTTAAGCAAGAAACAGGAAGACGGGGCGCCCGACAATGGCAAATCGGCCGATCTGTTTTTGCCGCACGCATGGTATGTGCCACCCCCACCCAAACCGGTGGTGCAGGCAGAGGCGGTCGAGGCCCCCACGGTCCCGCCCTTGCCTTATGTGTATATGGGAAAAATGGATGACACCCCGGACGGGGAGTTAATATTCCTGGCCGGAAACAACAAGGTCATGAATGTGAAGATCGGCGATGTCATTGAAAACGATTGGCGGCTTGAAAGCGAGGATGCAAGGTCATTGCAGTTTACATACGTACCTCTGGAAGCCAATGTATCATTATTAAAATCAACAAAACAGGTAAAACCGATTGCACAGGTGCCTGTTGAAGATCAAGGATCTGCTGAATGAAAGTAGCAAGGTATATGCGTTTATTTATGTGTTCGATCGTTCTGACGGTGATGAGCGGTTGCGCTTATTCTCCCTGGGAAAAATCGCCGGTAAAAGGTGACAAACCCGAAGAACGGATTGAGAGTGCGAAACAAATCGAAAACAAACATCCGGATTCTGCAATTGCGAGGAAGGATTTCTTCCTGACCAACGAGGAAGAAGTGAATAAATTGATGGCCGATGCTGACGCTGAGCGGGCCGCGAAGCACTGGGATGCGGCAATGGCAGCCTATGACAGGGTGCTGGCTGTCTCACCGAATAACAACCGTGCGATAGACTCCAAGAAATTGATGCGTCGTGATATCAGAAACGCCAAATACATCGATGATGCCACCTTGCTATACAAAAACAATCAGACCGACGCAGCGTTTGCGATGCTTAAGAAGATACTGCTCGAGGATCCCAATCAGGTCGATGCGTTAAAGCTGCAACAAGAGATCCTGCTTAAGCGAGACGCTTACCGCAACGGCCCACCCAAGATCAAGCCTCCTTTTGATAAGCCCGTTTCCTTGGAGTTGAGGGACGCAAGCATCAAAATGGTATTTGAAGCCCTGTCAAAGGCAACGGGTATTAACTTCATCCTGGACAAGGATATCAAGCCCGATGCCAAGGCGACGGTTTTTGTGAAGAAGGCCAGCATCGAGGATGCCATTGAGATGGTTCTGGCAACGAATGGACTTCAGAAGAAAGTATTGTCTGAAACGAATGTCCTGATTTATCCCAATACACAGCAGAAACTTAAAGATTATAAGGACCTTGTCGTTCGGAGTTTTTATCTTACCAACGTAAGCGCCGCAAAGATGACCTCCACGCTTAAAACGGTCTTGAAAGTCAAAGATATTGCTTTTGATGACCGGCTCAACATGATCATGATTCGTGATACACCTGAAGTGGTGAGGATTGCAGAAAAGCTCATTGCATCGAATGACCTTGCGGATCCTGAGGTCATGCTGGATATTGAAGTGCTTGAAGTCAGCCGTTCGAGGCTTCAGCAACTGGGAATACTGTTCCCGAATCAGATTTCGGTGAACAACCTGACCAATATCGCAACGACGACGACAACGGCTGTCGCTACGACATCCACGAATGTGCTTACTGCACAGCCACTGACTTTGGAAGCCCTAAAGCATCTGAATGCTGGTTCTTTGAACGTGTCACCCAACCCGGCGGTGGATGCTAAAAAGACGACAGGTGACGTGAACTTGCTTTCCAATCCGAGGATTCGTGTTCGTAACAATGAAAAAGCCAAAATTCTGGTTGGGGATAAGATACCGATTATCACAACTACATCTGCCGCTAACGTTGGCACGTCCGAAAGTGTCACCTACGTGGATGTCGGTTTGAAGCTTGATGTCGAACCGCGCATAGCCCTGGATGATAACGTGAACATCAAGATCGGTCTTGAAGTGAGTTCGCTTGGCGATAAGACAGTAACCAAGAGCGGAGCAACCGTCTACAACATTGGAACACGCAATGCGTCCACTATACTTCGACTGAAAGATGGCGAAACGCAAGTCCTCGCCGGACTGATCTCGGATTCAGAGCGAAAATCGGCAAGCTCTCTGCCGGGTCTGGGAGACATTCCGTTCCTTGGTCGATTGTTTAGGGACCAGGAAGACTCGAAAGATAAGACGGAGATCATTCTCGCGATCACGCCTCACGTGATCGGAAATATCATTCGCCCCGACGCAGAGGTGATTGAATACTTCTCCGGTACGGATGCCCAGATCTCGGATACGCCGCAAATCAATGTGCCATCCTCGAATGGTGGCGGCGTATCAAGCCGGGAGGTGTTGACGCCAGAACCGGTCCCTGAGCCTGAGAATGTTCCTCAACCGCCTGCAGAGCAGACGCTTATGCCAACAAACGACCCCAACAATCCCTCTTCCCCTGTGAAAATGGATTCATTTATCACGCCGCCCTGATCATGCGAGTTCGTGGGTTCACTTTGATCGAGGTCATCATTACCGTGGTAATCGTGGCGATTCTTGCAACCGGCGCGATGCCGGTCATCCAGCTCACGATCAAGCGCAACAAGGAGTCTGAGCTCCGAAGCGATCTTAGGGAGATTCGAACAGCGATCGACCTATACAAGAAGGCGGTAGACGGTGGAAAGATCAGAAAGTCACTTGAGCAGACTGGATACCCACCCAACTTGGAAGTGCTCGAGACGGGGGTGCAGGATGTGACCAGTCCTAAACGAAAAATTCTTAGGTTCATAAGAAAGATTCCCAGGGATCCCATGACGAATTATCCTGATAGAACAGCCGCCCAAACCTGGGGTACGAGAAGTTATGACAGCGATTCTGATAACCCGAGAGAGGGGGTGGATGTTTATGACATCTACTCCTTAAGTCTGGAAAAGGGCGTCAATGGTACATCCTACAATACGTGGTGAGCGCATGAACAAGACTACTTTTCAGGTTGACTCATCGAACAGGTTGAAGCGATCTTCTGGGTTTACCCTGGTGGAACTCATGGTGGTGATGTCGATTATTGCGCTGTTGCTAACGATAGCTGTTCCTAAATATTTTCACAGTATCGATAACGCCAAGGATGCCACGCTTAAACAAAGCTTAAGCGTCATGCGGGATGCCATTGACAAATACTATGGCGATTACGACCGTTATCCTGATAGCCTGGATGAGTTGGTCACCAAGAAATACATTCGTGCCGTTCCGGTCGATCCCATTACGACTTCAAAGGATACATGGGTGCTTATCCCGCCAAGTGGCGATGCGAGCGGTTCCATCTACGACGTGAAGAGTGGTGCGCCAGGCGTAGCTAAAGATGGCACAGCGTATGCTGATTGGTGAGTGCTTCGATGCGATCAGATACAGGAAAATCTAGATTCAAAGGATTTACCTATTTGGGATTAATGATGTTCATTGCCATTGCTGGAATCGGACTTTCTGCAGCAGGCATGGCCTGGCATTATAAGGTTAAGAACGAGAAAGAGCAGCAGTTGATGTTTGTCGGGGGCGAATATAAACGTGCCTTGTTGAGTTATTACAACGCTTCACCATCAGGCATTAAGCAATATCCGGTCAATCTGTCGGACTTGTTGAAAGACAATCGTTTCCCTGGTCTGAAACGTCATTTGAGAAAGATCTACCCGGATCCGATGACGGGAAAAACGGAATGGGGGTTGAATAAATCTCAGGGTCGCATTGTGGGAATCTATAGTCTTTCGAAAGACAAACCTTTCAAGGTGGCTGGATTCGACCAGGAGTACGAGGCATTTAACGGCGCAAAATCCTATCAGGATTGGGTGTTCGGTCAGAATAGCTTGGTCGCTGCAACTGTGAACTCAATAAACGCGAACGCCAATCTGAATGCTTCGCCCTCTGCAACTGGTTCGAATGGGTCAGACAGTTCATCTGGTTCAAACGATGTTCCGAATACCCAGCCGATTGAAAGAACGGGACCAAATCATTCTTTGCCCCACTTTTTACCGAATACCGAATAACCAAACTGTTTAGAGTAGATCCTCGTTCGACATCCGGTTATAAAAATAGAGAACTTTTGGCACGTACTCCATCGTTTCTTTATAAGGCGGTATTCGCGATCCGTATTTAATGACAGCTTCAGGCCCGGCATTGTATGCGGCTAGAGCCAGTGTGATGTTGCCATTGAACATAACCTGAAGTTGGCTTAAGTAGCTTGCTCCAGCCAAAATGTTCTGCTCCGGATCAAACGCATCGTGTACATGGAAGCGTTTGGCAACGCTTGGCATCAATTGCATCAAGCCTTTTGCTCCCTTGGTCGATGCGGCATTTTTATTGTAATTGGATTCGACTGTAATTAAAGCGTGTATCAGTGCGGGGGATAAAGACGTCTTTTTGGCAACATTGCTCACAATATCGGAATAGTGTCTGGTTCTTTGAGTTGCTGCGCTTGGTTTCGTTTCTAGGTTGCCAAGCGGTTCGGCTTCATGAATAAATAACTCATGGCTGCTGTCTGCGGACGTATTGGTGAGTTCAATTTCCTGTTCCCTATCTTTATTGATAAAAATATCGGCGAACACGGAATTGGTAAAAACAAAACCTGAAATCAAAAGTATATATAGATGAATTTTTTTCATCCTTGTATTTTAGATGGCTTTGATGACATCAAAATGAAAAGGAACTAGAGGTCCAGCTGCGTATTTTAATAATTATGTAATCGTTATGTCATATATTGTTCATACATATGCCATGAATTTTGATTACATTCTTAAGGATATAAATAACAACGGTTGCACATGTCTAGTCAATTAGCAGTAGTGAACGATGAACAGTCTACATTGATCCTTGAAGTGATCGATGCCTCGTTGCGGATTACTCGAAGGGATCAATTCTTTTCCTGGCTTCAGGGCGCATGTCAATATCTTATTCCTCATGAAGTCCTGATGTGTGGTTTTCGAGTGGATGGGGAAGAAAATCTTCATTACGAGAGTTTTATCAGTACACGTTATGTGAATGAAGAATTGGTAAAACGGGTAACTGAAAATAAGGATGGAATAGTGAATCGAGCGCTCGTAGCATGGAATGCCGACAAGCGCCCGATTTTAGTCGCTGATGGATTGGCGGCTGGTGATCACGGAAATTACGTCGTTCCCTTTGTTGAAACGCCAGAACATTTGCGCGAGATCGAGTTAAAGAATCTCGCTGCACATGGATTACAAATGAAAGATGGTTCGGTTTCGTCATTTTTCTGTTTCTCGAGAATCATTGACAAGCCCAATGCCAATCATGCCTACCTACTTGAACTGCTTGTTCCGCATTTGCATGCCATCTTGATGCGATTCGTAGGCATTCGTCATGATAGAGCGACTGCCGGTAAAAAACAGTTAAAGGGTCCTGTCACAAAACGAGAACTTGATATATTAAAATGGCTGCATTTAGGTAAAACAAATCAAGAGATTGCGATGATTCTTGAAATAAGTCCTTTAACTGTCAAAAATCATATTCATAGTATTCTCAATAAGTTACATGTTGAGAACAGGAGTTTGGCTTCATCAAAAGCAGTACAACTTGGATTGCTCAAAATATAGACCGAAAGGACTATATCTTAAAATTATCGTTTCATATTTACCCAGTAAGATGCGCAGCGTTGCCAAAGTAATTTGGAATTTAACCCAGTCAGTTTGGGTTGAAAGCAGGTGACAACATTATTTTTTGCAAGTGATTTATTAAGAATGCTTGCATTTAATTTTCTGAATATTTTAAAAGGGGTTCTTGGTATGAACGTTAAAATGAAAGCTTTAGTTCTGGCAGCTGTTGCAGCTTTGGCAGTTTCCGGTACAGCATCTGCTACGATGAGCAGCACTGCAGCAAACGCAAACAGTGACTTGCTGTTGACAGTTTTTGATACAAGCACATCCAATTCTGCAACATTTGACTTGGGTCTAACTTACTCTTCATTCGCAAGTACAGTTTCTTCACAGAACTGGAACTTGGCGACACAAAATGCTGCCTTCACTGCAGCATGGAATTCATTCGTAGCACAAGATGCGAACTATGCAACGAACGCTGAATGGGCTGTGACTGCAGTTGCAGACACAACCAGCTCAAACAACCGCGCTTTCGTAACAACAGTTGCTGCATCTAGCCCATCAAACTCAATCGCTGCAACACAAATCGGTAATGCCGCTAACGCGTTCGACCTGAACTTCGTTCAAACGCTTGCTGCTTCAAATAGTGGTACTGCGTTTGCATCTGCTGGCGGTGCTTACTATGCAACATCTAGCGATGCAGCCAATGGTTCACAAGCTAACGCCTACGGTGCTGCTGGCAATTTGGCTGGTACACAAGTGGTGGCGGGTGATGTATTCGGCAACGTTATGAATGTTGAGCGTTTCACACACTCTGTAACTACGGGTACACAAATCCAAGGTTTGTCTTTCAGCCTAAGCTCAACTGGCGCAGCTTCGATTTCTGCAGTTCCTGAAGCTGACACATGGGCAATGATGTTGGCAGGTTTTGGTATCGTTGGCTTCGTAGCAGGCCGTCGTAAATCCAACTCATTCAAGTTCGCTTAAGTAAGACTTGATGTTGTTGGATTGACCGTTGTTTTAGGTTTTATCCGTTTAACGCTGACTGGATTGCCAGTCAGCAGAGGTAGTGTTTTGTTTAAAAACACTAAACTTGTATAAATATTAGGAGATTCTCATGAAAGCTACACAAATTACTTTGGCTATCGCAGCGTTATTTGCTGTTGGTCAAGCAGTTGCTGCAACTCCAGTAACGCCATCAGATATTGTAACTGCACGCACAGGTGGAACTTTAAAACAAACTTGGTTCGCAGGTTCGTCAGCATTTGCATTGCCAGCTTTCTTGGCATTCGAAAAGCTTTGCGATGCAGGAACGATGGCCATTTTTGATAGCAACTCTTCTGGTACTAAACCAGGTTCTACAGGTAACTACCCTACATACGCATGTAAGGTGGGTACTAATGTGGAAGTTGTTTACAATAACAATGGTGGTTCTGCATTGGCTTATGCTCCATTCCTGCCATCAACAAACTCATTGTCAACATTCAAGGGTGCTGCATTAACTCGTTTGGCTGAGATCGGCGGAAATACGTCTTGCTCTACTGCAAACGGTGGCTCTTACACTCACGTAGAATTGAAGACTGGAACCACAGTAAGTACTCCTGTTTACGGAAGCTGCGCGACAACAACAGTATTGACAGACAATGGCCCAACTACTATTGCTGGCGGTATCACTGACGTTGAAGCTGCATTGTTCAATATCAAGAGCCTTAAGGGTATTGGTACAGAATCGGTTACTAACTTAGGTCAAACTTTCGGTATCGTTGTTAACACTTCACTTTACCGCGCATTGCAAGCTGCTCAAGGCATTACTGAGACTGGCAACAACTACGACCCAACATTGGCTCCAAGTATCACTAGAGAACAATATGCTTCAATCACTCAATCTAACGAAACATCCTTCCAAACTGGCTGGAGCAATCTGTTAGGTTCAAGCTATACTTCAACACCTGTTTACCTGATCCGTCGTTCTGCTGATTCCGGTACACAAGCTGGTTCACAAGCATTCTTCCTTGGCAACCCATGTAACAATGGCAATGCCGGTCAAATTTCTCCAGCAACAACCGGTTTAGGTTCTAACATTTACTCAACACCTAACGGTGACTCCTTTACTGTATATGAGTCTGGTTCAACAGGTAACGTTAAGGTTGCTTTAACTACACTTGACAACGGTGGCACGATTACTGTTGATGACGGTACTGGTACAGGCGTATCGAATCCAGTTACTGTAACAGCTGGTACATTCGGTATTGGAGTGATTTCCTTAACTGAAGACTGGCGTGCTGAAACTACTGCAGCTAACAAAGGATACCGTTTCATCAAGATTGATGGCGTTAGCCCAGAAGCAGGAAGTGCAACTGGTAATACAATCAGCTCACCATTCTTCGGAACTCAGAATCAGTACTTAGCAACTGCAACAACTGTATCTGGTCAGTATCCATACTACATGGAATCCAGATACTTCTTGCAATCAAATCCTGATGCGTTCGGTAAAGTTACATTGCCAGCAATGATCACAGCTTTGGATGACCCAAATACCTGTGCATTGACACCACGTGCAATCAGTCTCTTGAATGGTATTTCATCATGTAAGTCTGTTGATGTTCTTGTTACAAAGAATGGTAACAATTGCTCAGTACCAGTATTTGCTAACTAAGAACTTTAACTAGTTACAAATGCATGCTAAAAGGCATTCCTCCTTTGATGGGGGGGTGCCTTTTTTTCTTTATAAATCAATTAGATTAAATCTGATAGGTTCATATCCAATATAGACCGTAGTCATGTATATGCAATCTATTGGAACGATAATGACGATGTTTTTCTTTTAAAATTTAGGCTTTTTAATGATTTTACGATTATTAATCATTTTCTTACTTTTTCGATCTGTCATTGTGATGGCCGAGGAAAGTGCTGCATTTGATATTTTCGAATTTCAGGTCAGTGGAAATACTGTACTAAGCTCAAAGAAAATTGAAGATGCTGTTTACCCGTTTATGGGTGAGCATAAAACCATTGATGATGTTGAAAAGGCTCGTGCTGCACTTGAGCAGGTTTTTCATAATGATGGATATCTGACTGTATTTGTTAACATACCTGAGCAAAAGGTAGAACATGGCGTCGTGAGTCTCAATGTGCTCGAGGGTAAAGTTGGAAAATTGCGTGTGGTCGGATCGCAATATTATTCGTTGGGTGAAATTAAATCCCGTGTACCTCAATTAGCTGAAGGCACGGTACCAAACTTTCCACTTGTTCAGCAGGAATTGGCTTCTGTCAACTCGGCAGATCGCAGGGTTGCGCCTGTTTTACGAGCGGGTGATACCCCCGGAAAGGTCGATGTGGATCTGAAAGTCAGTGATAGCCTTCCATTCCACGGCGATGTTGAATTAAATAACAAGAATTCTGTTAACACTACGGATACTCGATTAAGCGGTTCCATCCGTTATGCAAACCTCTGGCAAAAAGACCATAGCATTAACTTAAGTTTTCAAGTTTCACCTCAAAATACAGATGAAGTGAAAGTGTTGTCAGGTACTTACTTGGTGCCAAGGCAAAATGGCGATTTTATTGCTGCCTACAGCATCGTTTCCAAAAGTAATGTGTCCGCTGTTGGCGACACAACTGTCATTGGTGATGGCGTGATATCCGGAATTCGATATATTCATCCCCTTCCCTCTATTATCGGTCTCACGCACACATTTACAGCGGGTGTAGATTATAAGGATTTTAATCAGTCAACTGGGGTTCAGGGTGCCGATAGAGTGAACACCCCTATTTCATATACCCCCTTTTATGTCGGCTATGATGCGAATATCCTGGGTGAGCATTCCAATGGTCAGGTCAGTGCTTCAATCGTTTTTTCCCTCAAAGGAGTGGGGAATAATGAAAGCGATTTTAATAACAAACGCTATCTTGCAAGTTCAAATTACGCCTATCTGAAACTTAGCGGTAAATATGCCGAAGATGTTTATAAAAAATGGCAAATCTCTGCCAGGTTTACCGCTCAGGCTGCGGACGGTCCACTGATATCAAATGAGCAATTTGCAGTAGGAGGATATGATTCCGTTCGTGGGTATTACGAGTCTACCGCACTCGGTGATTCAGGTGTTTATGGAACCTTGGAGTTGCGGACGCCTTCTTTTGCAGACCATTTTTCTAAGAACATCTCCGATTTTTACGCATTGGCATTCTACGATGCGGGCTATACCTATGTTATGGATGCGTTGCCTGGGCAAACGGAACGATACCATCTTGAGTCTTCCGGTTTTGGCATTTATCTAAAGGATTGGAAGGGGTTTTTTACAACCCTTGATTTTGCAATGGCGATGCGTGATGCCGCTCCCGTCAAAAGTGGTGATGCGAGAGTGCTTTTTCGCATAGGGTATAACTGGTAGCAGTGTTGGAAAGTATAAGGGGATTGAAATGAATAAAGGCGTTTTCCGATTGGTCTATAGTCGGCATTTGGGTATGTATGTGCCTGCTTCGGAAGCTGCTCGTAACCATTCAAAAAAGTCCACAGGTAGCACGAGCAAGAAATTTAAGCGTTCACTTGCTTCACTTTTTGCAACATCAGTGGTCACGCTCCCTGCTTATGCCGCTCAGCCTGCAGGACTCGTGCCTTCGCCGAACGTTGCCTGGATTAATGCATCCATTAATAAGGCGCTTACCTCAGCCAACTCGATGACGATTACGCAAACTGCACCCAAAGCTATTTTGAACTGGAGTAATTTCAATCTTAATAAAGGTGAGGTTCTCAACATGCAGGATCGGTCCTCCTGGTCTGCCTTGCACCTTATCAATGATGCGAACCCAAGCGTGATCAGTGGCCAAATCAATGCTCAAGGCCATGAATACTTTTATAATGCAAACGGCATTATCTTCGGAAGCGGTGCTCAGATTAACGTGGGTTCGTTGACAGCCACTTCGCTTAACATTACAAACGATCTCTTTAATGCCGGTGTGATGACTGCCACTCCGGGCAACCCTAATTTTAGTGGTAATACAGGATTTGTCCGCGTTGATCAAGGCGCAACAATCACGACGCCTTCTGGGGGCAGCGTGATGCTACTCGCCCCCACGGTGACTAATAGCGGGGTTATTTCGACACCGGATGGCCAAACTATTCTAGCCGCAGGTCAGAAGGTGTATCTTCTAGACAGTTCCAATCCGGCTGGGGTTTTGGTTGAAGTTGATTCTGGAGGCACGGCCACTAACCTAGGGCAGATCGTCGCGCAACACGGAAATATTACTATGATGGGGCTGGCGGTTAATCAGCAGGGGGTGTTGCAGGCTACCACATCAGTAAGGGCGAATGGCTCTATCTACCTTAAGGCGCAAGATTCCGTTGTTCCTGGGAGTTATAACCCCTCGACTAATACCTATGCAGTTGCAAGATATGGCACGGTAAATATTGGTCAAAATAGTGTCACGCAAGTCACACCGGATCTTTCTGATAATGAGCGCATCATTGATGCTCAAGCGTTTACACCTTCTCAGGTATCGGTAGTTGGTCACAGTGTCCAGGTCGATGGATTGATCCAGGCAAACGGCGGAAATGTGTCGATTTCGACTTCGGCGGATAATACTGGTTTTGCCACGAACTCGCTAACGACTCCTCAGCGTGTATTCATTGATTCAAACGCATCGATCGATGTCTCTGGCGTCAATACATCTGCGGCTATGAGTGAAAATCAGCTGTCAATCCAGTTGTATTCGGATCAGCTTAAAGATGCGCCCCTATTGAGAGGTGGTCCTTTATTCGGTAAGACGATATACGTTGATGCAAGAAAAGGAACGACGCTCATCGATATCAGTGAATCCTTAGCTGCAGTCGGAAAAACGGTTGCTGAAAAACTAACAGCTGGCGGGACTGTTTCCATTAATAGTACGAATGCAGGACCAAGTTTGGGATACCCTCCCGCTGACGTTATCATTAATTCAGGTGCAAAAATAGATGTTTCAGGCGGTTCAGTCGCCTATAAGGCTGGATCCATTAAAGAAACTGTCCTTGAATACAACGGACAGGCAATACCAATTGCTACGGCATCTCCTAATATCCCATACGCTGGAACGGCGAATACCATCTCGGTGACCGATCCAAAATGGGGGGTTACAAGAACATGGCAGTTAAGTCCAGCGCATTCGGCAACACTCTCGGATACAGGCACTTATTATGAAGCCTATACGGATGGAAAAAGTGCTGGGCAAGTCGATATTACTTCCCCAAATGCTTATTTGAATGGCACTTTGATCGCTAACACAACCACTGGTATTAATCAGCGATCTACTCCTGTAAACGGTGGTAAATTGCAACTTAACTTGTCAAGTGACGTGGATGTCGTGCAAGCGGGTCAAAATCCTACGGCCACAATCGCTTCGGATAAGATTTTAAGCGATCAGCAAAAATCCATCACTTATTTGGATTCATCCTTGTTACAAAATGGATTCAATAATCTTTCCATTTCCACTGGCGGAAAGGTGACGATTGATTCAGACCTCAATATTCGTCCAGTTGGATCGTTAAATATTACAGGTAATATTCAAGTTAACAACAATATCACTGCGAACAGTGGAAATATCAATTTTAACGGAAATACAGCAATTGCGGACAATGTAACTTTAAGTACAGCCGGTCTATGGACAAATGACTCGTCAAATGTGCCTGGAGCTTTAAATTCAATTATTTCTAGCTCGGCAGGTAATATCAGTGTCACGGGTGGCACTTTCCAGATGGGTGTGGGTAGTTTGCTTAACGCCAATGCAGGCGCATGGTTGCAAAACAATGGGAAGCTGGCGACCGGAAGTGCTGGCAATATAACGTTGGCTGGTGTATCGGGGCAAGTAAATGCTGAAGCCTATGGTTTTAATAAAGGGGGAGCGCTCTCTATCAGTTCCCTTGAAAATGTTCAGGTCGGTGGTAGTAACCCGCAAAATAGTAGTATCTTCTGGCTTGATAGTTCGTTTTTTAGTCAAGGTGGTTTTTCAAAATACAGTGTAGTCAGTGATGGCTTAACTTCCAGCATGGTCATTGGAGACCCGAGTGGTGCGGCAACATTGATTCATCCTGAGATGGCGGTATTTCAGCAAAAGTCAGGGTCTGGGTTAGTCGCCAGCGGATCTGATATTTCGAAAGTCGCCAAGGAAGTTCTCTTTGCCAACGATTTCTTACGAACACCGGTTTCCCTTTCATTTTCCGGTCGAGGTATTGGTGCGGATACGACGGTTGGTGATTTGAAAGTATTGAAAGGGACGACGATTGAATTGGATGCGCCTTACAAGATGGGGGCGCAGGGCAGCATCACACTTGATGCCGTGAATCATCTTTCTGTACTTGGCTCATTAATTGATCCGGCTGGAAACATCAAGCTTAATTTAAGTTCTTCAAATGCAGTTAACTACGATGCCACACAAAGCATATTTCTTGGTTCAAATTCCTATCTTTCAGCTGCTGGTTTCCTAGCACAGGGTCCTAAAACGACGCCCAGTATTCTTAACAATCAGATTATGGATGGCGGAAGCATAACCATCAATGCTTCAAAAGGATCGATCATTCAGCAATCTGGAAGCACGCTTGATGTTTCTGGGCAATCAGGAACGCTGACGGTTAACCAAGGTAATGGGCCAAAAAATGTCGAGTCCTATGGCGCAGCTGGAAGCATCACGATTTCCGTACGCGATGGGATGGTGCTTGATGGAACATTGTTGGGTAACGCAGCCGGGACTGCTCAGGCCGGATTGCTTAGCCTTAGCCTAACGGGTACTGATAGTACGGGAAACATTGGTTACCTGAATCAATCCGATAGCGTAGGTAGGCAATTTGTCGTGACTCAAGACAAAATATTACGTGGCATTGGATTGATTGATTTAGGACCTGTTAATTCAACGAATGGAGTTGGTCAAGTTTCCGTGGAGCAAATTGCAGAAGGTGGATTTGATCGGGTCAGTATCGCTTCAGGATTAACGGGCAGAAGCGCCTATACCGGACAGGACCATATCGATATCGGTAATGGCGTTAATCTAAAGACTGCGACGTCAATTTCGTTAGATACACAAAAGATAGTTCTTCAACCTAATGTTGACATTACCAAACCAAGCACTGGAACCCTTCAATCGGCTTATATCAGCTTGAGTTCAGAAAATCCAGATGCAGCTATGACGGGTTCCATACCGGTTAGTGAACCAAACAAGAGCAACTTTACTTGTCTGCCGGGCGTTTCATGCCAAAGTACTTTGACATTCAATGGAAATTGGATCGATATCAACGGCAAATTAACGTTCAGTGGTGTTAATCAAACAACCCTTAGCAGTCAATTGGATATTCGTGGACGCGGTAATCTGGCTGGAACAAGTTTTAATGCTAATGTTGGTGGATGGTTGGATGTCCCAGGCGAACTAGATCTGATTGCTAGGCAGATTTATCCAGTTACGAATAGCGTTTTCAGTTTTAATGCAACGGGTACAGACGGTGTAATAAATGTCAAATCAAGTGGACAGGCTCCAACGGATATTCTGTCCGCCGGTGGGGTGTTGAATCTAACGGCTAATGTAATCGATCAGGCTGGCGTTGTGGTCGCACCTTTAGGTCAAATAGAGTTGGATGCGACCAATAAGCTTGTTCTTGATACAGGCAGTGTGACTTCTGTTTCCGCTAATAATCAAACGATACCATATGGTCAGACTGCAACAAGCGGATCAACTTGGTTCCCATCCAGTGCAACGTTAGTAGCTTCAAATGCAATCACTGCACCTGTCGAGAAGAAAATTACTTTTAACTCGACCGATGTGGAATTGAAATCGGGTAGTAAGGTCGACGTATCTGGAGGAGGGGATCTCCTTGCGTTCGAATGGATCAATGGTATCGGTGGTTCACAAGACATATTAAGTCAGCCAGGTGTCTATGCCGTCCTTCCTTCGATGAAAGGTGGAGAATATGCACCATTTGATTATGACTATCAAACTACAACAGCGGTAAAACCAGGTGAATCAATATACCTTTCAGGACTCCCTGGCTTGGCTGCAGGAACCTACGCACTCTTGCCTGCAAGGTATGCATTGCTTCCCGGTGCGTTCATGATTCAGACCACAAACACTTCGGTCACGACGACTAAGCCACTGGCTCAACTGGACGGGTCAAGTTTAACTGCTGGATACATTACCAATACAAGTGGTCAGATGCTTGACTCGTTATGGTCTACGTTCAAGGTGACGTCTGGAAGTGAGTTTTTAACGCCAAGCAACCAGATTTCTCATGCCCCTTCTCAATATCTGTTGACTAGCGGGAATGACTTTTTTACTCAGCAGGCTATCAATACAGGTGTTTCAACACCTAGACTTGCGTCGGACGTGGGGCAGGTCGTTTTCGATGCCAAACAGAACCTGACGCTTGATGGGTCGCTAGTTACGAACAATCCAAATAATGGTCTGGGAGCCATTGTCGACATTAGCTCAGATAAAATCTCAGTCGTTTCGACAATTGGGCCAAGTGATGGAACGTTGCAGTTGACTGCATCTTCCCTAAATGCAATGAATGCAGGTAGCTTGTTGCTTGGTGGAATTAGAAGTCAGGATAGTGATGGACTTTCTGTTAATACTACAGCTAGCGAAGTCATTATTTCAAATGATACTAACCACTCTCTGAACGTTCATGAATTAATGACATCATCAAAGGATGCACTTGATATTAAAGCTAATGCTAGCATCGCTACGATACCAAACACCAGAACTGTAGGGGCCTCATCTGTTACGGTGAATGGTGATGGTGCCTTCTTTGCAGTTTCAGGAGACAATAATTTTACCTATAGCCGAAATGGCAGCTCTTTAAATCCAACACTCGGCAATTTAACTGTTGATACTGGGGCTAAGATTATTGCTGGGCAGTCGTTGGTTTTAGATTCGACCAAGAGCTCGGTATTGAATGGCAGCATTGCCGTTGGAGCGGGTGGAAGTGCCACATTTGGGGCCAATAGCATACTTCTTGGGAATGCAGGCGGTCAGCAAGGTCTTGTTCTTGATAATGGAAAGCTATCCAGCTTGGGAGCGTTATCCAAACTAACCCTTAATAGTTATAATAATATCGATATTTACGGTCCTTTGGAGTTTGGGAACAGCGCATTGAATCTCACTCTAAATTCCGGTGGCATAGCTGGCCATATGGCAACTGGGGATACAGCTACAATCACCGCTCAAAATCTTGTTCTTGAAAATACTTCGGGTTCTTCGTTCCAGGCTAGCGCCAATGCTACTAACAGCACACTGGATTTTAAGACAACAAGCTTTACGTTCCAAGGTGCTGATGCAACTTCTATAAGTCAACCCATTGGTTCAGGCCAAACGGCCATCAGCGGGTTTGATACAGTCAATATCAATGCTACTGGTGAAGTTCGATTAAGTGGAGTAGGTAAAACTGCAATACAAGCTTCAAATACGAATGTCATTTCTGGACGATTAGTTTCTGCAACCGCATCCGATTTTACACTTCAGTCAACCGGCACTTTAACCACATCAAAGATTGCAAATCCTAATGCAATGTTGGCATCAAATGATTTTGGCGGTAATGCGACATTGCAGGCCAATTCAGTGAATATTGGCGGTGACCTCACCGATTATTCAGGGATGCTCGCAATTGATGCTACTGCCGGGGATGTGAATGTTCTGAGCGGTGCCAATATCGATCTTTCGTCAAAACAAGTCAACTTCAATACCTATAGAGCGTATGCTCCGGGCGGATCTTTGTCACTAAAGTCTGATCTAGGTAGTATATTCGTCAATTCAAATTCCCTGATCAATGTGAGTGGCGGTTCGGGAGGAAATGCCGGATCCTTGAGTCTAAATGCCGTGTATGGAACGGCTACAGTTTTAGGTGCCCTGAACGGACAAGCAGGTGCTGGATTGCAATCCGCAAGCTTCGTGATGGATGTCAATTCATTAGCGAATTTCTCTCAAATAAATACTGCATTGCAATCGGGTTCATTTGATGGGTTCCAATCTTTCCGTGCAAGAACCGGGGATATTGGTGTTGCATCCAGCGATGTCGTCAATTCGAAAAATCTTGTTATGACCGCAGATACAGGCAATGTTAATGTGTATGGGACTCTGAATGCCCAAACGGCAAATAGTGGCCAAATCAGTCTAAATGCCGGACAAAATATCACTCTGAATGGCGGGTCTTCTTTGATCGCAAGTTCGACAGATAAAGGTGCGCAAGGCGGGTCTGTTCAACTTTCGACTTCCAATGGAACGATTGATTTACAGTCCAATTCTTCGATAGATGTTAGTTCAGGTGCTGGCGGTGTGGGTGGGCAGGTGTTCTTAAGGGCACCACGTACAAACAACAATACCGATATAGCGATCTCTGAAGTCAACAGTACGTTTAAGGGGGCTAACAACGTTCAGGCCGAGGGTTTCAAAACGTATTCGGCTTCGACGATTACAACTGCTTCACAATCAAAAACCGGCACGTATTATCTAGATGCGCAATCGTTCATGGAGAGCGTGCTTGGAGGCACTGGGGTAGGCCTCAGCCGATTGGGTAAAGCATGGAACGATGGGTTGTTCCATATCGTGCCTGGGATTGAATTTGATAGTACAAGTGATTTAACGCTTGCGAACGACTGGTCATTGAGCACATGGCGATTCGATTCGAAGACAGGTGTCGGTGTCACAAACTCCTCGCTTCTGGCTAGCGGCCTAGATGCAAATGGTCAACCTTTGATTGCCGGTGATCTTACGTTGCGCGCCCAAGGAAATCTGAATGTAAACGGATCGTTAAGTGATGGATTCAGTACTTCTGCTACCACTGGTGTGGTGCAGGGTATCAATTCCTGGAGTTACCATCTCGTCAGTGGCGCTGATGCAAGTTCGGCAAACATACTTGCTACGTCAAATGACACCCTAACAGGAAACGGCAATTTTACTTTAGCCAATAATAAACTCATTCGGACCGGAACTGGTGAGATTGATATCTCAGCGGGCGGTAACTTTTTAATGGGTAATGATGCTTCAGTGATTTATACCGCTGGCAATAAGGCTCCAATATTAAATGGTTTTGGATTGAATTATTCACAAGACAAAGGCAAAGCCAACTATCTAGAGAATGGGGGCAGCATTGCAATTGACGTTCAAGGAGATATTACCGGCCAGGTTGGCTCGGGCGTGGCTAGCGATCCACAACAGTTGATAAACAATTGGTTATTTAGGCAAGGTGGGGGAACAAGAAATTATGGTGTGAGTTGGTGGGTTAGGCCTGATCTGTTTAAGGAGGGTGTAGCTGCTTTTGGTGGGGGTAACATTGATATTACCGCTGGTGGCGACATTACCAATTTGTCTGCATCTATCCCAACTACTGCTCAATATTTAGCAGATGGATCCAATAGCGTTATTTACGGTGGTGGTAATTTAAATATAGCTGCAAAGGGTAATATTTACAGTGGGGTGTATTTTGTAGGGCAGGGTGACCTTACATTATCTGCTGGCCAAAACATTGCACCGTCGTCAAATTCATTTGGAACCGTTCTTGCGCTTCAAAATGCTAACGCGAATGTGTTTGCTGGAAAAAATGCCTTCATCGAGACCGTGTTCAATCCGACCTTGTACGATCAAAGCATCACTAACGTCTCTGGCCTTGAGAATAATTCCTTGGGTGGCAGTGCGTTCTTTAATACCTACTCCCCATCCGCATCGGTTAATGTGGATGCATTGATCGGTGATGTTACATTTGGACTCCAAAACACGAGCACCATAGAGAGTAATGTGGTGTTCAACACTACATTTGCCGGATTTGAATCGAACAGTCTAGGCTATTATCCTCCGACGCTTACTGCCACATCGTTTAACTCAAATATCTACGCGAATACGTTGACATTGATGCCAAGCGCAACGGGTAACTTGAGTCTGCTTGCTGCCAATAATATCTCAGCAGATAGTATTTTGATGTCAGATGCCTCACCTTCCTTGTTGCCTAATGTAAATCAGGTGGTTTCGAATCTGTCGAGCTCAAAAGCGGGCGTTATCATAGATACTGGCCATGCTTATCCACTCTTGCATGCAAATGACTCTGTCCCGGTAAGCATAGTTGCCAGAGATGGTTCGATTCAGACCTTGGATTTGACTTCAATTGATGTAACGTTACCAAAGTCGGCCTATATTTATGCGGGAACGGATATCAAGTCGCTTCAGGCCTCGATTCAAAATAACAATACGAACGATATTACCATTGTAGAAGCCGGTCGTGATTACTCCAATGCAGTCCCAAGTGAAGGGTATCTGGTTGATGCGGGACCAGGACAATTGCTGGTGAAGGCTGGCCGTAACATCAATTTAGGAAGCGGTGCCGGCATATCAACAATTGGAAATGAAAATAATCCAGCGTTATCCGGATCTGGGGCGTCAATTACCATGCTGGCAGGAATGGGAGTCAAAGGTGATAATTTGGCTGGATTTATTTCAACCTATATTAATCCCACCGGTACTGGTCCCGTTTCTCTGATATCGGATCCTGCAGGTCTTTCAGCCTATCGTTTCAGCACAAATCTGGCTGTAACGACGTATATGCAGGAATTGACTGGAAATAGCAATTTGTCGGAAACCGATGCAATGAGTCAGTTTCTTGCCCTAGATGCCAATCGGCAAGCTATTTTTGTATACCGTCAGTTCTCTTCTGAATTACTGGCCGATGGTAGAGCTTTTGCAACAGTCGGAAATCATAACCGAGGCGACAACGCTATCACTTCGTTATTTGGTTTGGGCGGATACAACGGAAACATACAGATGTATCAAAGTGAAGTCACCACGCAGCAGGGAGGAAGTATCGATATGCTTGATCCGGGTGGTGCGATTAACGTGGGTATCCCTGGCGTTGGGGGAAGTGGCAATGTCGGCATGATTACACAGCGAGGCGGAGATATTCGAGCCTATTCTGAAAGTGGTTTCCAGGTGAACCAATCGAAAGTGATTACACAATTCGGAGGCGATATCACTGTTTGGGTGAATCAGGGAGACATCGATGCCGGTCGCGGATCGAAGACCGCATTGTCGGTCCCGCAACGGACGGTAACGACCAATGCAGATGGATTCACTACAGTCAATTACACCGGCGTTGCCGAAGGCAGCGGTATTCGTGCACAGACATATGATCCAGATGGCTCCGGACCACAAGTCGCACCTCAGTTGGGCACAGTTTCACTGTTGGCTCCACGAGGTATATTGAACGCAAGCGAAGCAGGTATCGCTGCGGGTAACTTCCTTGCGGTAGCCACGCAAGTCCTGGGAACCAATAATATTAGTGTTTCAGGGACTTCTTCAGGTGTGCCTGTAACTACAACTGGAAATATTGGTGGGTCGTTAGGATCATCTAGTGTTGGATCTGATGCGGCAAAAAATGCAACAAATGATATTTCACGTCAATTGTCTCAGTCAGCAGCGCAGGATTTCAGTAATAAAAACTTCCTCCCTTCTTTTGTTTCAGTAGAGATCATTGGCTTGGGTGACATTTAATTCTAAGTAAATGGCAACTATTCAAAAGGTTGCCATTTTTTTTGTAAGAATTACATTAAAAGATGATGGGACTAGTCTTGTGTAATAGTCCTGCAATATATCCGCAATATAGTGCAACCTTTGCATATTGGTTTGATTAAGATGATAAAAAAAGTTTTAGTGCTGCTTCTGATGTTGCTTTTGCCGATCCTGAGTTACGCAAAATGGAACGATGACTGGCCTTCGCGCAGTAAGGTAACTATTAATCCCCAGGGAGCAGCGGCAGCTGTTTTGAATCTTCCCGTAGCAATCAGGCTTCATTCAGGAAACTTTAGTTTTGCGGATGCGAAACCTGACGGGTCCGATTTACGTTTTATTGGTTCCGACGATAAAACAGAGCTGAAATACCAGATCGAAAAATTTGACTCCATCAATGAATTGGCCGTGATATGGGTTCAATTGCCTAAAGTTGACCCAAAAGAAAAAGAGCCTTTTATCTGGCTCTACTATGGAAACCAAAAGGCGCCTGCCATTGCAAGTGTGCCTTTCGGCGATACAAATACAATCGCTTCGTTTCATTTTGCTGAAAAGACGCTTCTACAAGACTCTTCAGCAAGCAGCCTTGCGGCAACTGGACAGGTAACAGTCCAGAAAGCAGCATTATTGGGGGAGTCCGCTGTGTTTTCTGGAACCCCCATAACGATTGCAGCAAATCCAAGCTTAAAGCTCAGTCAAGGGGTAGGCTTTACATGGTCAGCATGGGTCAAGCCAGCCAGTCTACCTCAACAGGCTACACTGTACAGTCAAGGTGATGCGATCACGTTGAAGATTGCCGATCAAAAATTGAGCCTGAACATAGCCGGTATTGACATATCGGGTGGTGAATTGAAAGCGGCCGATTGGCAGCATGTTGCATTCACCTTGGATAATGGAAAAGCTACGTTGTATTTGAATGGCGCAGCCGTTGGTAATGGCAACGTAAATGTTCCGGATACAGGTGCGGACGTAAAAATTGGCGATACCTACACGGGTGAATTGGATGAATTGGAGATGTCAAACGTTGCGAGGAATGATGATTGGATCAAGCTTTCGGCATCCGGACAAGGTGTCAATGGACAGCTAACTACGGTCAAGAGCGCTGAGGGTGATGACGGTGGCGATGATGATGAAGGTGGTCCGAATTATATCTCCATCCTGATTAAGAGTTTAACACCTGATGCCAAGGTTGTGATTGCCATTCTGGCTGTGATGTTTGCCATCAGCGTTTGGGTCATGGTGCAAAAAGCAAGATTGGTTTCCTTAACGGATAAAAATAACCGTGCTTTTATGGCGCGCTTTCAAAAAGCATCCAATGACTTGCTTGGTCTGGACAAGGATGATGCTAAGTATTCAAAGTCATCATTATACAAATTGTATTCCTCAGGTTTGAGGGAGATTCGCAAGCGTGAGGTTTCGGGTCAGAAATTGTCACTGAGTGGAGCGGCGATGGATGCCATCAAGGCTGCAATTGATGCAGACCTTGTTCGTGAGACGCAAAGGCAGAATGCCGGCATGGTTTTACTGACGATCGCGATTTCAGGAGGGCCATTTCTTGGTTTGCTTGGTACGGTGGTAGGGGTGATGATAACGTTCGCTGCGATTGCAGCGGCCGGTGACGTGAACGTGAACGCCATTGCTCCGGGGATTGCGGCTGCGCTTTTGGCTACGGTTGCGGGTCTTGGTGTGGCGATTCCATCTCTGTTCGGCTATAACTATCTCGCCAGTCGCGTCAAGAATATTACGATCGAGATGCAGATTTTCGTAGATGAGTTCATAACTCGTGTTGCCGAATTGCATGGTCAATAATCAGAATAAGAAGAGACGGGAGTGATTACCTAAATGTCTGAAGGCGTAAAAGAAGAGAATCAGCTTTACGATGAAATCAATATCACGCCTATGCTTGATCTTGCGTATGTGCTGCTTGTTATTTTTATCATCATGACGACTGCTTCTGTTCAAGGTATAAAAGTGGACATCCCCCACACCTCAAACACGGCTCCGCTAGCAAAACCCCAAATGCGAGCCATCACGATTTCGAGTGATGGTTCTGTGTATCTTGATGCTTACCCAGTGGATATGGCGACATTGGAACAACGGTTAGCGGAATTCAAAAGCGGAAATCCTGAACTCCCGGTCGTACTGAAAGGAGATGCGTCTGCGCACTTTGATAAAGTTTCAGAGGTGCTTGGAATCTGCAAAAAGCTGGACATCACCGAAGTTGGACTGGTCACAAAAAAACAGGCGGACTAAAAACTATGCAAGTTCAGAGTGATGCACAACCCTATGATACGATCAACATTACGCCCATGTTGGACTTGGCCTATGTGCTTCTGGTTATTTTCATCTTGATGACGACTGCGGGTGTTCAGGGTTTGACAATGAACTTGCCCAAGCCTTCAAATAAACCCAGTACTGAAAAACATGATGTCAAGATCGTTCAGGTTCAAGAGGGTGGGTCGGTGCTTATTAATGGAGTAGGCGTCAGCATGGCACAACTGGAAAACGAGTTGAATCAGGCTAAATCAAAAGACCCGAAATTCAATGTGATGATCAAGGGGGATGCGAAAGCCCCCTATTCAGGAGTGATACAAGTAATCGATCTCGTCAATAGATTAGAAATTCCTAATGTCGGATTGGTGACTGGAAAGATTGGTACATAACGTTGGAAGAGATTGAGAAAGACGCTGGACAGGAAAATGGTTTTAAGGTTTGGCTGATACGGATAGCAATTCTTCTGATCGTAGTAGGAGCGATTGTTGCTATAGGGTATGGTTTGAAAGGGTTGCTTTCAGGAGGTGGAACGCAGAAAAAGGGGCCTACAACAATTAAGCTGTTGCCGGATACTCCCCCTCCTCCCCCGCCTCCACCAAAAGAACCACCAAAAGAGGAACCAAAGGAGCAGCCCAAGCAAATGAAGCAGGAAGAACAACCAAAGCCTGTAGAGCAACCGGCACCGCCGTCAGAAGTAATGAAGATGGAAGGGCCGGCAGGAAACGGTCCCAGCCCGTTTGCTTCGGGAACCGTGACGAACGAGAATAAAGTTGGAGATACGGGGCCTGTCATTGGCGGGAAAAAAAGCTTGGCTATGTTTGCCTGGTATACGAGCAAGGTAGGAAATCGTATTAAGGAGGCCATCGCGGAAATCAAAGATTTGGAGAATGCTCAGTACCGTGTTGTCGTGTTTGTTTGGATTGCGGCAGATGGAAAGATAGATAAAGCTGAATTACAGGGTAGCAGCGGAGATGCGCAAGTGGATAAAAATTTAACTACTGCCTTATCTCAGTTAAAAGCACTCGGTGAGGCACCTCCAGGGGATATGCCTATGCCAGTAAAAATTCGAATCACCTCGAAGAGTATGGGATAACTTCAAGGAAGTCGCACTGAAAATGAGAAAGATGATGATGAACCGATATAGATCGATATTAAAAATAATGTTCATGATGACGTTTCTGCTTACGCAGTTTATCACCACCGTATATGCAGATGAAAGAGAGTCTCTAGAACAACTCAGAAATACAACGCTTAGCCTGATTGATATGCTGGTTAAGGAAGGCGTTCTTTCAAAAACGGCTGCCGAAAATCTCGTTAAAGAAGCACAGGCTGCGAAACAGTCCGGGAAAACCGACCAGGAAATTGCAGACCAAGTAGATTCTGCTGCGGATAAAGTGGTTAGGGTGCAGTATGTCCCAGAGTCGGTTAAGCAACAAATGAAGGATGAGATTAAGCAGGATGTGATGGATAATCTCAATTATAAAGCAGGCGAAAGGCTGGGCGTGCCGGAATGGATCGATCGCATCACGCCAGAAGGTGACCTACGCTTGCGTTATCAACGTGAAGGATTCTCTTCAAATAATTTTCCAGCGAGTAGTTTTAACCAACTCTCCATTCGCAATTCAAGCATTTCTAATACTACTACCGACACGTCCCTTTGGAGGGTGCGCGCCAGATTGGGTGCGAAGATCAAAATCACAGACTGGTTGGAAGGCGGGGTTCGTGCTTCTACAGGGTCTTTGGGAGATCCTATTTCCGGCAACCAGAATCTTGATACCTCAACGGGTAAATACACTTTTGCACTGGATCGCGCATTCCTGAAAGCCCATCCTTATCAATGGGCGACCCTGTCTGGCGGACGGATGGAAAACCCTTGGTTCCATACGGATTTGATGTGGGACCCCGATCTCGCGTTTGATGGTATTGCAGCCTCGGCTTCACCCAAAATCAATGAAAATCTCAGTACTTTCGGTACGGTTGGGGCCTTCCCGATAGAACAGTTGCAGTCATCTCAATCGCCAAAGTCGGTTAACGGAAGTAACAAATGGTTATACGGTGCCCAAGGTGGAATTATCTGGAACTTACCATTCAACTCTTCGCTGAAACTTGGTATCGCATTGTATGATTTTACCAATGTCGAAGGAAAGCCTAACACCGTATCTGACCCAAATCTAAATGATAACTCGGTGCCTGCTTTTCATGTGAAGGGCAACAATACTTTTGACATTAATGAAAATACAGCTCCAACTTGTGGAGTTTCATCTTCTAGTTATTCGGCCGGATGTGCTTTGGCTTCCAAATTTAAAGTCCTGAATTTAATTGGGCAATTTGATTACGCACGGTTCAATCCAGTCCACGTGATTCTGACAACGGATTATATCCAAAACCTAGGATTTGATGCCCATGAGATTCTACTAAGAACGGGCAATGTATATCAGAAAGAAACCCAGGGATACCAAGTCAAGCTTGCTGTGGGTATGCCTGAAACATTGCATAAAGGCGATTGGCAGCTATTTGGTGCCTATAAGCGCTTGGAAGCCGATTCAACCATGGATGCATTCACCGACGACGACTTCAATCTTGGTGGCACCGATACAAAAGGTTGGATCATGGGTGCCAGTTATGGACTGGATAAAAATGTCTGGACGACCGTACGCTGGATGAGTTCTTCTCAAATTTCCGGTTATCCATTGTCGATCGATACGGTCTTTTTCGATTTACAGGCTAAATTCTAGGATCGGGCATGTATAAATTGAATGGATCTGATAGACCGGTTTTAAGCCTAGTGGCGATTTCATTACTTTTTTGTTTTTTTTCAATCAGTTCGTCTTATGCTGACGATAAAAAAGATGGGAAAAAGGAAGCCCATCGAATGGCGCAGATGAAGGCCCAGTTTGAGCAGGAAAAGTCTGATCTTGAGGCGCAGTTCCAGACAGAAAAAACGGCTCTTGAAGCCAAGATCAAGCAAAATGATAAAGATACGGTTGATTTAAAGGCATCACTTGATGAAACAAAGAAGAAAGTTAGTTTCGCCAACTCGAAATCCTCTAAATTAGAAAAAGAGAATACTGCATTGCTAGCCGATAAACAAAAACTCGAAGCTAGTCTCGCGGAAGCACAAAATGCGCTTAAAGACGCGCAAAAGAAGTGGAGTGACCTTAATACCTTATACGATCAGTCGCAACATGACTTGGCCGTTGGTGAGGCTCAACGAAAAGAAGTCGCTGCTAAACTGCAGAGAGTGAATCAGGACGTGGCAGCATGTGAAGATAAGAATGAAAAGATGCACAGTGTCGCTTTGGATCTTATCAAGACGTGTGAGCAGCCGAGCGCATTCCAAAAAATCCTGCGTTCGGAACCTTTTAGTCAAATCAAGCACGTTGAACTTGAAAATGCGTTGCAGGATTATCGTGATAAGTTTGATGAACAGAAGTTCATCGCTTCTGATAAGTAATCAAAAAGAATGACGACAGTAAGTCATTGTCTAGGGCACCTTTATCGGAATGGCCAAAACCAAGAAATCAAAGACCAGCAATTCGATTCAGGGAGATAAGTTCCTCCTTACTATGAAAAATGAGGCAAGAGCGCTTCATCTGAATGGGAATTTGGTCGAGGCTGTGAAGAAATATGAGTCAATCCTGACTTATTATCCAAAAGATTCATTTGTTCTTCACCAATTAGGATCAATTGCCAATCTTGCCGGTAATTATGAATTGGCACGGGATTTTTTTACTCAGGCTATCCATGCTAATCCCAGAAGTACCCAGTCACTTTATGAATTGGGACTTGTCCAAAAACATTTAGGCTTGCATTCCGAGGCATTAAAGTCCTTAGACTTGGCTATCAAATTAAAACCGGATTTTTCCGAAGCGATTAATATAAAAGGGCGAATCTTATACGAGACCAGGCACTTTGATGATTCCCTTATCTTCTTCAATAGGGCATTGAAGATCAAGCCCGGGTTTGTCGATGCTTTGAATAACAGAGGAACGACGTATCATGAGCTCAAGAAATACAATGAAGCCATCAGGGATTACAATCTAGCCATAGAAACAAGCGGGGGGCTGGCGACCGTATTGAACAATCGTGGCATCTCTTACCAGAGCCTAGGTCGTTCAGAAGATGCCTTGTCGGACTTTATTCGGGCGACTGAACTGGATCCTAAATTGAGCCAGCCTTATAACAATATTGGTAACATTTATTATGAGCAAAAACGTTTTGACGATGCGATCGAGCATTATATTAAATCAACCGAAATCGATCCGAACTACGTCGATGCCTATTTTAATCTGGCTGTTTGCTTCCTGCTGATTGGGGACTTCGAATCAGGCTGGAAGAATTACGAATGGCGTTGGAAAAAAAACGATCCCAACTTCATCGACCGTAACTTTACTCGACCATTGCTAAATATAGATAATGACCTCACCAATAAAACCGTACTCCTTCATGCGGAGCAGGGGCTTGGCGACACGATCCAATTTTGTCGTTACGCTGCATTGGTAAAGGAATTGGGTGCCAGGGTGGTACTTGAAGTTCAACCGGCACTGAAATCATTGCTTGCGGATATCAAGGGTGTCGATTGCATAGTCTCGAAGGGTGAGCCATTGCCCTCATTCGAATACCATTGTCCCTTGCTAAGCCTGCCTTTTGTATTCTCGACAAACATGGACACGGTCCCGAGGGATCGAAGCTATATCTCAGCTAAACCGGAGAAAGTCAGCACTTGGGATTCGAAACTGGGCATGCCGAACTCGAAACGAGTCGGTCTGGTTTGGAGTGGAAGTCAAACCCATCTCAACGACATGAACCGCTCAATCAAACTGGAACAGTATCGTGAACTGCTGAACGCCGGTGCCATGTTCGTGAGTTTGCAAAAAGAATTAAGGGATGACGATAGAGTAACCTTGCTTCAGATGCCCGATGTGAGATTCTTTGGTAATGAGTTGGTCGACTTTACCGATACAGCGGCTCTGGTTGAAAATATGGACTTGGTCATTACGGTGGATACGTCCGTCGCCCATCTCTCGGCGGCGATGGGGAAGCCAACCTGGATACTCTTACCGGAATTGCCGGACTGGCGTTGGCTCAATGACAGGCAGGATAGCTTATGGTATCCATGTGTCAGGTTGTTTAGGCAATCGCATAAGGGCGACTGGAACGATGTCATGGAAAATTTAAAGGTAGCGCTCAACGAATGGCTAGGCGATTCATCGGGACGGTGATTCCATCAATTCTTTTAAAGCTATCAGACTAGGCTTGTTTTTTGCTAGACTACCTACAGTCAAGATTCATGTTTTTAAATTATTCTCAGATTCATAAGCGTCAATTTTTTATTTACCTGTAATTAGAAATCTTTGTTTAGGGAAAATCTCATCCATGATCGCGCCAAAAAATAAAGTCAAGTCAGCAACCGATACTCATATAGAAATCGACATTGCGACTGAAAAGACCCCGATTCCACAAGCATTGAATAACCATCTGCTCTTTTCTGTGTTCAAAACGCCGGCCGCTGCCACGCCACGCGACTGGTATTCGACAACGGCTTATACGGTTCGTGACCATGTCATTGAGCGCTGGGTGCAGACGGTCGAATCGTATGCCAAAAACGATCCGAAACGGGTCTACTACCTCTCATTGGAGTTTCTAATCGGTCGCATGTTGTCCAATGCCGCACTAAATTTGGGCATTGCGCCGGAACTGAAAGACGGGCTGAATGCACTTGGGCTCAAGATGGAAGAAGTCGTGGAGATGGAGCCGGATGCCGCACTCGGTAACGGGGGGTTAGGAAGATTGGCGGCCTGCTTCCTTGACTCGATGGCCAGTATGGACATACCCGGTACAGGGTATGGCATCCGTTATGAATACGGCATGTTCAAACAGGCGATCAACCATGGGCAACAGATCGAGAATCCGGACAACTGGTTGCGTTATGGGAATATCTGGGAATTCCAGCGCCCCGAAGTCACCTACACGGTCAATTTCTTTGGACGAGTGGTCGAATTCCCCACGCACGATGGTTTCGAACATCACTGGATCGATTCGGAATCGGTCGTGGCGATGGCTTATGACGTCCCGATTCCCGGCTATGACACGATTACCGTCAACAATCTTCGATTGTGGTCGGCCAAGGCAACAAAAGAATTCGATTTGCGTCATTTCAACGACGGCAACTACGAGCGTGCAGTCGAGGGCAGAAATGCAACCGAAAATATCTCAAAGGTGCTCTACCCGAATGACTCTTCGGCTTCCGGACGCGAACTGCGCCTCAAGCAACAGTATTTCTTCGTTTCCGCTTCCATCCAGGACATTCTCCACCGATTCCTGTTCACGCATGACGACTGGAACAAGTTGCCCGAGAAGGTCGCGATCCAGTTGAACGACACGCACCCGGCCATAGCGGTGGCGGAGATGATGTACCAGCTGGTGGATGTTCATAAGCTCAAATGGTCGTTTGCCTGGTCGTTAGTAGGCAAGATCTTTGCCTACACCAACCATACGCTCATGCCCGAAGCCCTGGAAACGTGGTCGGTCGAGCTATTCAGCCGGCTACTCCCCCGCCACTTGAGTATCATCTACCAGATCAATCATGAATTCCTGCAGTTCGTCAATCACAGCTTCCCGGGGGATTGTGAACTGCTATCGCGCGTTTCCATCATTGACGAGACGCATGGTCGCCGCGTTCGCATGGCCCACCTTGCCGTCGTTGGAAGTCATACCGTCAACGGTGTCGCCGCATTGCACAGCGAGTTGTTAAAAACTACCCTCTTCTATGATTTCAACCGGATCTACCCAGGCAAGTTCGTCAACGTGACAAATGGTATCACGCCCCGTCGCTGGCTCAATCAGTGTAATCCGGATTTGACAGCCTTGTTGACCAAGGTCATTGGCAATGATTTTCAGCATGATCTTTCAAAACTCAAGAATCTGACACCGCTTGCGGACGATCATGAGTTCCGTAAAACCTTTCGAGCAGTAAAACATGCAAACAAGGTAAGGCTTGCGAACAAGATCCAGAAGCTGACAGGCATCACTCTCAATCCGGACAGTCTGTTCGACGTCCAGATCAAGCGTATCCATGAATACAAACGCCAGCTGCTGAATCTTCTGCATGTGATTACCCTGTACAACCGGATCCGGTCGGGTGAGGCAGAAGACGTGACGCCAAGGACCGTGATTTTCGGTGGGAAGGCGGCGCCCGGCTACTGGATGGCGAAGCTGATCATTCGCCTGATCAATGATGTTGCGGCGATCGTCAATGAAGATCCTGCCGTTGGCGATCGACTGAAAGTCGTCTTCTATCCGAACTACGAAGTGTCTGCGGCTGAGTTATTGTTCCCTGGCAGTGACCTGTCTGAGCAAATCTCGACGGCAGGTACGGAAGCTTCAGGCACTGGGAACATGAAAATGGCCCTCAATGGCGCCCTTACCATCGGAACCTTGGATGGGGCCAATGTGGAGATCAAGGAAGAGGTCGGGGATGACAATATATTCATCTTCGGATTGACGACTCCGGAAGTGGCGGCCCTCAAGAACGACGGTTACAACCCCTGGCATTATTACCATGCCAATACCGAGCTCCGTCAGGTGTTGGACATGATCGCAGGCGGTTTCTTCTCCGTCGAAGAACCGGATCGCTATCAGGCCATATTTGATACCCTCCTTCATAAAGGAGACCATTACTTGCTGCTGGCCGATTATGAGAGTTACATCTCGACGCAGGATAAAGTTGGCGCCTTGTACAAGAATCAGGAAGCCTGGACCCGTCATGCCATCCTGAACGTTGCGAATGTCGGCAAGTTCTCGAGCGACCGAACCATCGGTGAATATGCCAAGAATATCTGGAAGGTCTCACCCGTCAAGCGTTAATCCGGCAATCGCAAAAAAAGGGCTTTGAATATTCCCGGTCTTTAATTAGACTAGGGTTTCAAGGCCTTTTTTTATGGAGATTCGTTATATGCATCGTTTGCTTGCGTTTTTATTCGTTGGACTTCTTTCAACTGCGGCCTATTCCCTTGGCTTGGATGACCTGACTAACAAGGAGGCTTCCGGCGGCCTGAAAGATGCCTTGATTCAGGGCGCGAGCAAAGCGGTCGGTAAGCTTGGTGTGACGGACGGATTTTTCGGTAATCCGGAGGTCAAGATCCCTTTGCCGGACAGCATGAAAAAGGTCGAGAAGACCATGCGTATGCTGGGCATGGGAAAGCAAGCCGATGACCTGGTGCTTAAAATGAACCGCGCAGCCGAAGCCGCCGCGCCGGAAGCAAAAGCACTCTTAATCGATTCTGTTAAAAAAATGTCTGTTGACGATGCGAAAGCCATCCTGACAGGAGGAGATGACGCTGCGACCCAGTATTTCAAGAAGACCACATCGGCTCCGATGGCCGAGAAATTCCTTCCAATCGTCAAGAAAGCTACTGAGAACGTTCAATTAGCCCAGCAGTACGACAAGTTCGCCGCCATGGGAACTCAATACGGTCTGGTGAGCAAGGACCAGGCTAATCTGGAGCAATACATCACGCAAAAGGCTCTGGACGGCGTGTATTTGATGATGGCGGATGAAGAGAGGGCGATTCGTAAAGACCCGGTTGGCCAGACCAGCAGCCTGATCAAAAAAGTATTTGGTTCATTAATCAATTGATTGTCATGATCTGTCGCTTGATTTTAAAGCTTGATGCCTATGTGGTAGAATTTTAGCTTTAGCATTAATGCATTCTTCATGACAAATCCAGAAATGATCAATCTTCGTGGCAGTGTTGCGCTTTCCTCTTTTCGTTTGGAAAAGATACTTGCTTCTCTTAAGGCAACGGCACCCAGGATCGAACATCTCTATGCCGAATACTGGCATTTTATCTGGAGTGATGAAGAGCTGGGTTCATCAGAACGTGAGGTCCTTCAAAAGATTCTGACGTATGGCCCCCGTCTTGCAGAAGAAGAACCCCATGGCGATCTTTTTCTGGTCATCCCACGTCCCGGAACAATTTCCCCATGGTCATCGCGCGCAACCGATATCGCCAGGCACTGTGGCTTGTCAAAAATCCAGCGGATCGAGCGGGGCGTAGCCTATTACGTTGTGAAGCACGATGGTGAAGCACTGGATGAAATCGAAAAGCGAGCTTTGAGGTCGGTTATCCATGACCGAATGACCGAGTCTGTGTTCAATCAGCTTAAGGATGCGGAAAAACTTTACCATGTTGGAAGCCCTGCTCCTTTAATTACCGTGGATATTCTGGTTCAGGGCAAGGAAGGCCTAAGCCGGGCAAACAGCGAGATGGGTTTGGCGCTGTCACCGGATGAAATCGATTATCTATTCGATAATTTTAAGAAAATGGGTCGAAACCCTACCGATGTCGAGTTGATGATGTTTGCCCAAGCGAACTCGGAACATTGCCGGCATAAGATATTCAATGCGGACTGGGTCATTGACGGGGTGCCTCAGGATTACTCCCTTTTCAAGATGATACGCAATACCCACGAGCTCAATCCGGGCAAGACCGTGGTGGCCTATTCGGATAATGCCTCGATCGTCCAGGGCGGTAATACGAAGCGTTTTTACCCTAACGCCGACGGACGCTATGCTTTTGTTGAAGAAGACATGCATTTCCTGATGAAGGTGGAAACGCATAACCACCCTACCGCGATCGCGCCTTTTGCAGGTGCTGCGACGGGTGCGGGTGGCGAGATTAGAGACGAAGGAGCAACGGGAAGCGGCTCAAAGCCCAAGGCAGGTCTCACGGGTTTCTCGGTTTCAAATCTTAATCTTCCGGGTTTCAAGCAACCCTGGGAAAAGGATCTGGGCAGGCCTTCACGTATCGCTTCTGCCTTGCAGATCATGATCGATGGCCCATTGGGAGGCGCGGCCTACAACAACGAGTTTGGCCGCCCGAACATTGCCGGATACTTCCGCACATTGGAGATTGAGTCCGCCGGCGAGGTCCGGGGGTATCACAAACCGATCATGCTGGCAGGTGGCGTGGGCAACATCACATCGAAACACTCCAGAAAGAACCCAATCCCGCCCGGTGCGGCACTGATCCAATTGGGTGGTCCGGCCATGTTGATCGGACTTGGTGGGGGAGCCGCTTCGAGTATGGATACCGGGGCGAATTCTGAAAACCTGGATTTTGATTCGGTACAACGAGGCAATCCTGAACTTGAAAGGCGTGCCCAGGAAGTCATTGACCGCTGCTGGCAGTTGGGCGATGCCAATCCGATCCTGAGTATCCACGATGTGGGCGCTGGCGGGATATCCAATGCGTTTCCCGAGCTGGTGAATGACGCAGGGGTCGGAGCCAGCTTTGAGCTTCGCAACGTAAATAACGAAGAGCCCGGAATGTCACCGAGGGAGCTCTGGAGCAATGAGGCGCAAGAACGCTATGTCATGGCGATTGCAAAAGAGAAGATCGATCTGTTCACCGAGATTTGCGAACGGGAGCGTTGTCCCTTTGCGGTCGTGGGCTTCGCAACGGCTGAAAAGCACCTGACGGTGCATGACCGTCATTTCAATAACAAGCCGGTTGACATGGATCTGTCCGTGCTGCTTGGAAAACCACCCAGGATGACCCGAACGGTAAGCCATGCGGAACGCATACTACCCCATTTCAATGCGAGTCAAATCAACCTCAAGGAAGCCGTGGGTCGTGTGCTTCGCCTGCCGGGCGTCGCGGACAAGACTTTCCTGATCACGATCGGTGACCGATCGGTGACTGGCCTGGTGGCAAGGGATCAGATGGTCGGCCCCTGGCAAGTGCCGGTGGCTGACGTGGCAGTGACGCTGGCCGGTTTCGAGACCTACCGCGGGGAAGCCTTTGCGATCGGGGAGAAGGCACCTCTTGCCCTGATCGATGCGCCTTCCTCAGGCCGAATGGCCATCGGGGAGGCGATCACAAACATCGCGGCGAGTTTGATCTCTGACCTGTCAGAACTCAAGCTGTCGGCCAACTGGATGGCGCCTGCTGGACATCCTGGCGAAGATGCCGCTTTGTACGATACGGTTTATGCGGTCGGGATGGAGCTTTGTCCTGCACTCGGGATCAGTATCCCGGTTGGCAAGGACTCGATGTCGATGAAGACGGTCTGGGAAGAGAACGGAAACAGGAAAATGGTGACCTCTCCCATTTCGCTGGTGGTGACCGCATTTGCCCCGACCGAAGATGCGCGCAAGACCTTGACTCCGCAGTTGCGAACCGATCGTGGTCCGACCAAACTCATCCTTCTTGATCTGGGTAACGGCAGGAACCGGATGGGCGGCTCCGCGCTGGCCCAAGTGTACAAAGCTACTGACAATCTCAGTCCTGATGTGGATTCGCCTGAGATGTTGAAAGCCTTCTTTGATGCGATCCAGAAACTGAACCGGGAAGGTAAATTACTCGCCTATCATGACCGATCTGACGGAGGCCTGTTCGTAACCCTTCTGGAAATGGCGATCGCAGGACGATGCGGAGTGGACGTCGACCTGACCGTTCTAGCGAGCGAACCGAATAGTGCGCTGTTCAACGAGGAATTGGGTGCGGTCATTCAAGTCGATGCAAACGAGGCTGAATCGATTTGTGAAAACCTGAATAAGACCTTAATGGGCTGTGCCCATATCATTGGATCGGCCGTTGCCAAGAATCACGGTTTCATCGTCAGGGCCCTTGGCGAGATCGTTTTTGCAGAGATGCGCACGGAACTGCACCGCATGTGGTCAGAGACCACGTACCATATGCAGAAGATTCGGGACAATCCGGCCTGTGCTCAACAAGAATACGACCGCATACTGGATGTGGGCGACAGGGGATTGCATCACCACCTGACGTTCAGTTTGAATTCACGCATCGACGCCCCTTATGTCGCCAAAGGAGTCAAGCCCAAGATGGCCGTGCTGAGGGAGCAAGGCGTCAACGGTCATGTTGAGATGGCGGCTGCTTTTAATCGGGTCGGATTTGATACCTACGATGTGCACATGAGCGACATCATCTCCGGACGAACCACATTGCGGGATTTTGCAGGATTCGTGGCTTGCGGCGGTTTCTCCTACGGCGATGTGCTTGGTGCAGGTGAGGGTTGGGCCAAGTCCATCCTTTTCAACAGTCTCGCATTTGAGGAGTTCTCCTTGTTCTTCGAACGTAAGGACTCCTTTGCACTGGGCGTGTGCAACGGTTGCCAGATGATGAGTAACCTGAAAAGCATCATCCCGGGTGCAAGTCACTGGCCTCATTTCGTGCGTAATCAGTCGGAACAGTTCGAGGCCCGATTTGCGATGGTGGAGATCATCGAGTCGCCGTCGCTCTTCTTTTCGGGGATGACGGGAAGTCGAATGCCTATCGCCGTTGCACATGGTGAAGGTTTTGCGGAATTTTCTTCAATATCTGCTGTCAATGCAGTGTTGGATAACAAATTGGCTAGTATGCGGTTCGTGGATAATTCTGGTCTGCCTACTGAAAAGTATCCTTTCAACCCGAATGGATCACCCAGTGGAATTACAGGATTAACTACGTCGGACGGACGTTTTACGATCATGATGCCGCATCCGGAGCGTGTGTTCAGGTCCGTGCAGCATTCATGGTATCCTGATGGGTGGGGTGAAGATTCACCGTGGATTCGTATGTTTGGCAATGCAAGAAAATGGGTTGGTTAAATTTTAAAAATTAATATTGGAAGTAGGAGAGATCGTATATGAAATTCGTAAAACTAGTTATGTTGGTACTCGCGTTGTGTATGCCTATGGCTTCGTTTGCCCTCACGAGCGACGAGCAAGTCGAGTATACCGAAGCATTGGAGTCCGGTAATGTGAATACCGTCCAGAAATTCCTGAAGGACAAGCTTGTAGACGTGAACGACAAATTCTTTGCCTGGTCAGCCTTGCAAATCGCAGCAAACAAGAACCAGTTGGGTGTCGTGAAAGTCCTGGTGGAGAATGGTGCGGACATCAACTACAAACACCCTATTACCAAGATGACAGCCTTGCACCTAGCTGCTTTTGACGGATATGAAGACATTACCAAGTACCTGATCTCAAAGGGTGCGGACCTGACCATCAAGATGCGTGGCGGAGTATCGATCGTTCGAGCCGTGCATGATCAGGGAAACACCAAAATGGAAGAACTTCTCTTGGCTGCCGGTGCGAAAGACGACGGTTGCAAAGAAGAGAAATGCTTCTAAACGATTTCCAGTTCATTTAGTTAGTGTGCAAGTCTTTCCCATGCGTTCGGGGTTTGTTGAATCATCTGAGGCATGGGAATCAATACAGAGTCGATACGACTCGTTTCGTTAAGGCCTCGCCAATGAAAGCCAGGCAATCCTCAGCCAGATTCCTTTTTTTGCTGCTGACGTGGCTGGTATCCTTCAATGCTGCGGCCGATGTCGCTCAAGATATTGAATTTCCGAATGACCCTTCAGCACGAATCACCTTGCCTAAAGGGTTCCACCTGCATGTGTTTGCAAAGCTTTCTGCCTCGCCCGGTGATGACAGGCATGGGGTTCGCATGATGGCATTTGGCCCGGATGGCAATCTGTATGTGAGTGTGGCCTCATCCAATGAGGTCTTGATGCTGCGTGACAAGGATGAGGATGGGGTCGTCGATGAGGTCGTCAAGGTGGCGGAGGGACTCAATGCTCCGAATGGCCTCGCTTTTGTGAACGGAAAACTGCTGGTTGCCGAACAGGATGGCATCGTGGTGCTGAAACAGGATAACGGGCATTGGCCAGCGAAAGAAAAAACAGCCCTGGTGTCAGGGCTCGCGATCGGCCATCACACCTTAAAAACCGTAAAACTGGGACCGGATGGCTATCTTTATATCAACGTTGGATCCAGTTGCAACGTTTGTGTGGAGGGTGACCCGACCCGGGCGACCCTGCTTCGGTTCACTCAGGAAGGCATGCCCGCAGGCGCTATCCCGACTGTTGGCAGGCATGCCGGCAATCCTATCTGGGCAACCGGATTGAGGAATACTCAGGGATTTGCATGGCATCCAAAAACAAACGAAATGTTTGCGACCAATGACGGATCGGACATGCGGTCTGATAAAAAAGGGGGCGCTGTCAACGAGGAAGTCCCACCGGAAAATCTTAACAAGATCGAGCCGGGTAATCATTATGGATGGCCCTATTGCTGGGGAAATCAGTTTGCGGATCCAAACTTTGTCGGACCGGACGGGTTTTGCGCCACGACCTCTCCACCCGAGGTCATGTTCGACTCCCACTCGACCCCGATCGGCATGACGTTCTTAAATGCGGCGAACGTGCCGTCAGACTACAAAGACGACGCCATTGTGGCTTTGCATGGTTCCTGGAATCGAAAGAATCCTTCAGGTTATAAAATCGTCAGGGTAAAATTCAAGGATAATAAACCGGTTGAAGTCGTTGATTTCGCAACCGGCTGGCTGCAGGGACATGCTGCGTGGGGGCGGCCGGTGGACGTGGCCGTGGGTCCGGATGGGGATGTCTATGTTTCAGATGATCGTTCGGGCGTCATATACGCGATACACTATGATGGAAAGTAAAATAGAGGATAGGGTCATGAACAGAGTCGATATAAAAAAACTGGTATTGCTCTTGTTGAGCTTGATGGTTCCGTTTGCGTCGCATGCAGATGAAAAGGCCGTTGCCAGGATGATGATTTACATCCAGCCGCAGGAATACAGCAACCCGATCAAGCTATGGGAATATTATGGGGACTACTGGCTACTCCAGGGGCCTTTTGTTGAAGCAGCTGCCAAGCAGGTATTGGGTGCCGAGTTCGGTGACGTTGGCATGTGTTCCAAGGACCTGTCGCCCAGTCAAACCATGGTCTGGCTCAGACCCCGATTGTACTACAACCCCCAGTTGCAGGTGTTTTATGGCAGCATCAAGGCCGTATCCTATACGGCGGACGGTAAGCCGATCGCAACCTATGTCGGGGAATCGGAGAAGCAGGGATTCCTGGATGTCTTGCCGGACAGGACGATCAAGATGGTCTACCAAATGGCCATGCAGGACCTGAGTTCAAAAATGAAGGCAGATTCGAGTTTCATGCATGCACTCGACGTGCCTTTGTCTGAAAAGGACGTCCGGACCCCCTGCGAACTGATCTCCACGCTTCCAAACCCCTGGATCAAGTTCAACTCGTTTCAATGAAAAGGAAAAACCATATGATGTATCGATCCAGTCTGATGTCCGCGTTGTTGTGCGCGGTGTTCGTTTCCCTTGTGCAACCAGCGGAAGCGCAGGATTATAAAAAGATCACCGGCCTCAAGAATCCCGAGTCCGCCCTGGTTGCAAAAGACGGACGCATCTTTGTCTCCGAGATCGGTGAGTTCGGTAAGGACGGGGATGGCGAGATTACGATGATTGATACGACAGGCAAGGTGAGCGTGTTCGCCGTTGGCATGGATGACCCGAAGGGACTGGCCATGATTGGGAAGGATCTCTATGTAGCTGACAAGACAAGGGTGCTCAAGATCGCCCCGAACGGAACTTGGCAGGTGTTTGCAGGGGCCAAAGATTTTCCAGTCACCCCTATGTTCCTTAACGACCTGACGACCGATATCCACGGAAACGTCTACGTTAGTGATAGCGGCGACCTGAATGGAATCGGCGGGGCGATCTACAAGATCAACCCTGAAGGGAAAGTCTCGACGGTGATCAATGGCAAGCAGGATCCGAGGGTGCTGGCCCCCAATGGATTGATCACGGACGACACCGGGAATATCCTGCTTTATGTTGATTTTGCCTCTGGCATACTCTACAGCATAAACATGAAGTCCCACTTAATGGTGGACCTGGCATCGGGATTCGGCGGCGGAGACGGACTCGTGGATGGCCCCAATGGGGTCTACTATTTAAGTGACTGGAAGAATGGCAGGGTTTTCCGGTTCAAGAACGATGAAGTCGAGATGATACAGGATGGTTTTAAGGCATCGGCTGACATCACCTTGTCGCAGGATGGGAAGTTTATCCTTGTTCCCGATATGAAAGCGGGTGAATTGGTCTGGCTTCCAGTTCCCAAATAAACAAATGGATTACAAACTGCCTGGAGATTGAGCAGCTCGTAATCCATATTTTGCCAAGGGGACGAGGGTTGGCAAAGAAAAGACTAAAATTTAATCGACGTTAAAATTCTTGTTGCGACGACGTCCAACGAAGCCAACAAGTGCCAGGCCACCCAAGAGTAGGGAGTTGGTATCTGGTTCAGAGACCGCAGTCACAGTTAATGAACTTGCGCTTGCGACCACATCAGCAATGCCTCCATTGTTCGCAGTGTAGGAATATAATTCGTAGCCGCCGGTTGCAGTTCCCCAAAGATTCCATGTACTTGTTGTGTTACCAGATTTCGTTGTAAATAGGACTCCATCGATATCCAGACTCGTAGTCTTGTTAGGGAAGAGTACATTGTCATACACGAACCCAAGAGTATA
>CAIPBJ010000113.1 GCA_903863255.1 uncultured Methylophilaceae bacterium | reverse complement strand
GGAAGAACCACTTTGAATGGGGAAGGCTTGCAACATGAAGACGGTCATAGCCACCTCATGTCAGCCACCATTCCAAATTGTGTATCCTATGACCCCACCTTTGCTTATGAGCTTGCTGTAATCATACAAGAAGGCTTGCGTCGCATGGTGCAGAACCAAGAGGATATCTATTACTACATCACTTTGATGAACGAAAACTATTCACATCCAGAAATGCCCAAGGATGCTAAAGAAGGCATTCTCAAAGGAATGTACCGCTTCAGAGAATCAACTTCAAAAGGAGTGAAGGTTCAACTGATGGGAAGCGGTGTCATTTTAAGGGAAATCATTGCTGCCGCAGACCTGCTTGAGAAAGAATGGAATGTTTCAGCTGATATTTGGAGTGTGACCAGTTTTACAGAATTGCGTCGAGAAGGGCTGGATACGGATCGATGGAACATGCTGAATCCAGAAAAATCGCAACGAATTCCATATGTAACCGAATGTCTTAAAAATACGGAAGGACCCGTCATTGCTTCAACGGACTACATGAAATCGTTCGCTGATCAAATTAGGAACTTCATTCCCAATCGTTTTGTATCCCTTGGTACCGACGGATTCGGCAGGTCAGATTCAAGAGAAGCCTTGCGGAGCTTTTTTGAGGTAGATCGCTATTACATTGTCCTGGCTACCTTGAAAGCACTTTCTGACGAGGGCAAATTGCCTGTTGCAAAGGCAAAAGAGGCGATTGATAAATACAAAATCGATATTAACCGTCCTAACCCAACCACGATTTAATCAGAGACGACTCTCTTAAGGAAATTAAAGCATGGCAATCAAAGACGTACTCGTCCCAGATATTGGAAATTTTGACAGTGTAGATGTCATTGAGATTTTAGTTAAAACTGGTGATTCGGTTTCTAAGGATGATTCATTGATCACTTTAGAGTCTGACAAAGCTTCCATGGACATACCCGCACCCTTTTCGGGAACCGTCAAGGAAGTTAAAATGAAAGTAGGCGACAAAGCGGCTCAAGGTAACCTAATTTTAGTCATGGAAGTAAATGAATCGGAGACGCCTTCCAACAAGCAGTCTCCTGTGGCAACTCCAGTTGTTACATCATTACAAGAACAAGCGGTACCTCCCCCTACCCGTCCTGTTCCTGAGCCTCCCAAAACGATTCCTCCAACCCAGAAACCCGATCCAGTTGGCGCAAGCGTAACAACTGACTCAGGGAAGATTTCCCATGCCAGTCCGTCTATAAGAAAATTTGCTCGGGAATTAGGCGTAAATCTGGCATTGGTCGTTGGTTCTGGCCCAAAGAACAGGATACTGCAATCCGATGTCCAGCAATTTGTAAAAGGCGAACTGGCAAAACCACGTTCTGATATATCAGGTTCGGGTGGGCTTGCTTTATCATCCGCTCCAGTCATTGATTTCAGCCAATTTGGACCAATTGACACAAAACCCCTGTCACGCATCAAAAAATTATCCGGTGCGAACTTACATCGCAATTGGGTAACCGCACCGCACGTTACGCAATTCGATCAGGCAGATATCACGGATCTAGAGGATTTCAGGAAATCGATGCAGGCTGAGGCGGAAAAACGCGGGGTCAAGCTTACCATGCTTGCATTCTTGATTAAAGCTTCGGTGAATGCATTACGCACCTACCCGAATTTCAATGCGTCATTGTCAGCCGATGGTGACAGCTTAATTCTGAAGAATTATTTTAATGTCGGATTTGCATGCGACACCCCTGATGGATTGGTCGTTCCTGTAGTGAAAGATGTAAACCAGAAAGATGTTCTGGATATCGCTAGGGATCTAGGAGAACTTTCAGCAAAAGCGCGTGAACGCAAACTTAAAATCGATGAGATGCAGGGCGGATGCTTCACGATATCCAGCCTGGGGGGCATCGGAGGCACCATGTTCACCCCGATCATCAATTGCCCGGAAGTTGCTATCCTGGGGGTTTCACGATCTTCCATGCAACCTGTATACAATGAAAAAACCGGAACTTTCGAGCCACGTCTGATTTTACCTCTTTCACTCTCATATGATCATCGTGTGATAGATGGAGCGGATGGTGCAAGATTCACAAGTCATATGCGTATGATGCTTTCTGACGTTCGTCGCCTCTTGCTTTAACAGGAATCATAAATGAGTAATATCGTTGAAATAACAGTACCAGACATTGGTAATTTTGATAGCGTTGATGTCATCGAAGTACTGGTAAAAGTCGGAGATCTTGTGGCCAAAGAGGATTCTCTGATAACTCTAGAGTCTGACAAAGCCTCGATGGATATCCCCTCGTCACACTCGGGGATAGTAAAAGAAATTAAAATAACTGTCGGTGATAAAGTCAAACAAGGATCCAGCATTTTAGTTCTGGAATCTCAGACTTCAACATCGGATTCTTTAAATGAACCTGACCTCCCTATTTCTGCATCTTCATCAACCGAAAGCACAAGTACGACGAATTTGAATCAGGATTCAGACATATTGACTGAGGTTGTGGTTCTTGGATCGGGTCCTGGTGGCTATACCGCAGCATTCCGCGCTGCCGACTTAGGTAAAAAAGTCGTTCTGATTGAACGATATCCTACTTTGGGTGGGGTCTGTCTAAATGTAGGATGCATTCCTTCAAAAGCCCTACTTCATACTGCAAAAGTCATTACAGAATCTGAAGAAACGTCAATGCATGGTGTAAGTTTCAATGCACCTGATATTGATCTGGTGAAATTGCGCAAATGGAAATCCGAAGATGTTGTTGGGAAACTGACTACTGGGCTGATGCAGATGTCAAAGCAAAGGGGTGTCACCGTTTTACAGGGACATGGGAAGTTTACGACAGCAAATCAAATTCAAGTAACCTCCGATGATGGAAAAATAATTAAAGTAGGTTTTGAGAATGCAATTATTGCTGCAGGTTCACAACCGATTAAATTCCCGGGTGTTGTTGAAGATTCCCGAATCATGGATTCGACTGGTGCCCTCGAGCTCAATGATATTCCTAATAGACTCCTTGTCATTGGCGGAGGCATTATTGGGCTGGAGATGGGTACGGTCTACGATGCGTTAGGTTCAAAAGTAAATATCGTGGAGTTAGCTGATGGCTTAATTCCTGGATGCGACCGAGATTTGATCCGTCCGCTCCAGAAACGTATTGAAAAGCGCTTCGAAAGCATCATGGTCAGTACTAAGGTTTCTAAAATCGAACCCAAAGAGGATGGAATCTACGTTTCATTTGAGGGAGAGAATGCGCCTAAAGATATTCAAAAGTATGATCGAGTATTAGTTTCGATTGGAAGACGTCCCAATGGTCATAACATTGGAGCTGAAAACGCTGGAGTGAATGTTGACTCAAAAGGTTTCATCAGCGTGGATAAGCAAATGAGGACTAACGTTTCAAATATATTCGCCATAGGTGATATAGTCGGTCAACCTATGTTGGCACACAAAGCCACTCACGAAGGAAAGGTTGCTGCTGAGGTCATTGCCGGTCATAAGGTAGAGTTCCAGGCATCCGTTATACCTTCGGTGGCCTACACGGATCCTGAAGTAGCCTGGGTTGGCATGACTGAAACTGAAGCCAAATCAAGCGGGATTGAGATTGATAAAGCCAGTTTCCCGTGGGCTGCGAGCGGAAGGGCACTCTCAATCTCCCGAACTGAAGGATTGACTAAACTCATATTCGATAAACAGACACACCTGATTATTGGCGCCGGTATCGTTGGCGTGAATGCAGGCGAGTTATTGGCAGAGGCTGTGCTCGCAATCGAAATGGGAGCCGATGCACATGATCTGGGACTTACGATTCATGCGCACCCAACTCTTTCAGAGACGATTTGTTTTGCGGCCGAAATGAAAGAAGGAACCATCACGGATCTGTATATTAAAAAACGTTAAGTATTTGCCAAAGAGAACCTAAATCCGAACTTAAACTTCAGAGGATAAGAGGCACTAACTTTGGCAATTAACCTCTTTTAACTCACTGCCGGTAAATTCAGGCATAAGTTTATTTATTTGATCGACTTTATCCGGGGTCATTCCATTAATCAAAAGACTGTACTGCTCTTTCTCCTGATTTCGAACGCCCTTTAATGCAGACTTCACACCTTTATTCTTTAAGTCCTCAAGCAATTTATTCGCCAGTTGCTCATCTTTAAAAATGCCTAGCGAGATAGCAAATCGCCATTTGGGCTCCTGGACGACATAGCTATCCTGAATCCCAAGGTTATGCAGCTCCTCAAATTTCTCCTGAGCCAATTCCATAGACGCTTTTGGAGGGATATAAATCCAGAAACGTTTAGATTCCTGAGGGTTTTGTTTGATGTCAGAAGATTCCAGCGATAACAGTTTTAATGCTTCATGGGCTCTATTTAAATTTACTCCTGAGAAGCTTCCCCATTCATAACATACTGGAAGTTGAGCTTGAACAGGCGCAGCCTCTTTCGAAGCATCTTTATCAGTTGAAATCTTGGGTAAAGCCTCAATTTGCTCAGGAGTCAGGATAAGAATCTTTTCTGGATGCAATTGGCCTAAGTTGTGATGCTGAGGCTCTTTATTTGAATTGATCATATAAAAGTAGGCAAATATCATAATATTTACGGTTGCCAAGAATAAAACCAACCATTTCATGAGCATTCTCTTTCCATTAAAATCAAACCACGTATTACAAGATCATCAAAGAAAAACAGCTGATTCTCAGTATTGATCATCTTCTTCAGAACCTTATCCAGCAGATGGGCATCTCCGCCCGTGACCATGCATACAGGAAATGCGGTTGTTAAGCCAGACAGGTTGCAAACCATTGTATTGATCGCCCCGGCAATCGACAATATCGCGCCAGAATGTACAGCATCCCCTGTGTTTTTAGGAAATTCTTCGTAATTACCGGAAGAAAATCTAATTTTTGCCGTCTGGTTCAACAAACAATTCTTCATTAGCTGTATGCCAGGGATAATAAGCCCCCCGATAAACTCAGGTTGTCCACTTTTAGTATCCAAGGCTACCGCATCGATCGTCACTGCGGTTCCCAAGCTGACAACGACGCAAGGCGAATAAAACTGATGCCATCCGGCAATAGCTCCTGCCCACCGGTCCATGCCCAGTTGAGAAGGATTATGGTAACTATTTTTGACTCCACAAGCTTCTGGTCTTGATGAAAGCCAAAATGATTTCAATTCGAGTGATTCGAGTTCTCCCTTGATTGCATTTGCAATTTCTTCGGAAGCAACACAACTGATGACGGATTTTGTACAGCCAGCCCATAACTGTCTCAGATTAGTCGACCTGATAATTTCATTTGGTACGACTCCCTGGTCGATTAATTCCCCAAGCTGATTATAGATCGCCCACTTCGTTCGCGTATTACCTGCATCAATGAATAGTTTCAATATCCGACCTCACGCAAACTAATTTCACCCGTCATAAAACGCTTAATCCCCTCATGCGTGTTAACGAATAGAAAACCATCCCCTCCCACTCCTGTTACAACGCCTTGCAACTCGGTGTTGTCTGCAAAAATCAGTCGAACATCGCGATTATGATAAGCATGGTATGTCGACCATTCCTCTTTCAAACCATCAAACCCTATCGCCACAAAACTATCTAAAATCTCACCCATGTTCTTAAGCAATGCCCCAAGCAACTGATTTGGATCGATTTTTGAATTAGCCGCAGTCTTCCAATCTATAAAAGGCTGGTCAATCTTATTCTTAATAATATCAGGTAAATCCAGATTCACACCCACCCCAATCACCGCTGTGGTCGTCCCATCCATATCGCCCTGAAGTTCCACCAAAATTCCTGATAATTTTAAATATCTGCTTTGATAGCTAATCAAGATGTCATTGGGCCATTTGAGCTCGGCATGCTCAAGACCAAGACTTCTAAAGGTTCTTATAACTGCTACACCAATTGCAAGACTTAGACCAGACAAAGCCGACGGTCCACATTCAAATCTCCATAACAGAGAGAAAGTTAAGCTTGCTCCTAGCGAGGCCTGCCAGGGACGTCCTCTTCTTCCCTTTCCATTCGTTTGGATTTCTGCAGCAATGCAAGTTCCTCCGGGAAGATCCTTTTCAGCCCTTTTCATCAGGTAACTATTTGTTGAATCAAGATGAGGGTGTATTTCTATTTTGAATCTGTCACAAGCGGATCCAATAGCTTCAATGACCTTATTCTTTTCCAGAAATATTATTGCTGACGGTAATTTATATCCTCGACCAGGAACAGAGAAAATTTCAATCCCCATTGACTCTGCATTTTTTATTGCTTTCCATATTGTTGCCCGGGATACATTAAAATCTGAGGCCAATTTTTCACCTGAATGAAAATCCCCATCAGATAATCGATGTAATATTGGAAAAGTTAACTGATTTATCATCAGGGTATATTAGCACAGCACAACGAAGGTGCTACAAGGTGTAAAATATCGATTAATTCATTCAAGTGTAATTATATGTCATCCGAAAATCCTTCATTACCACCCATATCAAATTTTATTCGTGGAATCATAGAGCGCGATATATCAAATGGCACTTATGCGAGCCGACATTGGGCTGGCTCTCCTGGAGATGCAAATCACCATTCAAAAGGCGACAAGGATCCTGCGAAAATACG
>CAIPBJ010000112.1 GCA_903863255.1 uncultured Methylophilaceae bacterium | reverse complement strand
TTTGTTAAAGCACGCGCCCTTCTGAACGAGTGCCATCAATCCAAGAACAAAAACTGAGTAAAGCCTCCAGCTTGACAGACCCTCATGATCCACCGCCCACAAAGTACCCATGAGGAATTAGCCAACAGCGCTTGCCATGGAATTGCCCTTGTGGCGGCGGTTGCAGGCTGCCTCTTCCTTTTTGGTTCAATCCGCCATGAAGGCTTTTTGAATGTGATAGGGATAGGCGTCTTTGCCTTTACCATGATCTTGCTTTACCTTACCTCCACACTTTATCACGCCCTCCCACAGGGTAAATCAAAGAATCTTCTCCTGAAGCTTGATCATAGTGCAATCTATTTGTTCATTGCCGGAAGCTACACGCCCTTTGCCTTATCAACCCTGGATAACAACAAGAATTGGGGGCTTTTTGGACTGATTTGGGCGATTGCCCTGATCGGGGCGACCCTAAAAGCCTTTAACAAGCTTGCCAACACATGGCTTTCCACAGGGATTTATCTTTTAATGGGATGGATCGTGTTGATTGCAGCGATGCCATTTGTTGAGAAACTGCCAATTTCAGTCGTCACGCTGCTTCTGTCTGGCGGACTGGCCTATACCGTGGGCATCCTGTTTTATTTGCTTGATTCCAGAATCCGCTATTCCCATGCAGTATGGCACGGGTTCGTGGTTGCAGGCAGCAGTTGTCACTTTTTTGCTGTACTCAATTTTATCAATTAGCTTGACGCCTGATATCGGTCATTCAATCGGCCTTGGAGAGTAAAAACCGATTGATCTCAATCGAAACTGAAGGTGGAGAGAACATGCCCCCAAAAGAAAGCAGCTTATTTAAGATTCCTGGAACGACGACACCCTTCCCGGCTTGCATACCCCGATAACCAATTTCAGCCACGTCTTTGACATCCATGGGTTTGAGTATCTTAAACAGTCGGGTTTTATTTGCATCAGCCGTGGATTCGAACTCTGTTCTTGTCGGTCCGGGGCAGAGTGCTGTCACAGTGACAGCGCTTCGAGCCAATTCACGCCGGATCCCTCGCGTCAATGAGAGAACAAAACTCTTGGTTGCGTAATACACAGCCATGCCTGGACCGCCTGGCTGAAACCCGGCAATCGAGGCGACATTCATTATCTTCCCCTTGTTTTTCGCTTTCATTCCGGCTAATGCATATCGGGTCAATAACGATAATGCCAACACATTGAGATGAATCATCGCTTCGATTCTCTCATGCTCTTCCTCGAAGAATTCCGAAGCGTCCCCAATACCAGCATTGTTTACCAGAATATCCAAATCGGACGTGACCGCTGCAATGCCCATCCACAGTTTTCCTGCGGCCCCGGGGACCGAAAGATCCATTTCGATGACCTCAACCTTCACGCCATGGCTCTCGACAAGCTCTGCGGCGAGCTGACGTAAAAGATTGCCTCTTCTGGCAGTCAGGATAAGATCGTATCCATCGGCAGCCATCAACCGAGCCAGATCATGACCGATTCCGCTTGAGGCACCCGTTATTACCGCCGTTCCCTTACCCATAGAATCATTCCTCCTTCGTTACCATGCTGCTCATATGTAAACGCTGTATTCTCAAATTTTGAAATATGCAGATTGAAAAAAAGCGGTCGGCAATATTCTCATATTACATCAATAGTTGCAGATCAACGGACCTCATCGCTGAATTGAAATTTCGAACGAGATTTACAACGGTAAACTGATGATGGCCTTGATCGTCGTATCATTCGATTCGTGCGTCCAGCCATGGCCCACGCCAAAATTCAGTTCGTGTCCAAGCACTTCCGTATCGACCGTCAGATAGGTTTCCTGCACTCTGCTCCGCAAATTATCCAGCATCCCGAAATCAGAATAATTCTCTAGATTCAACCAGGTGTCCTGGCTGATTTTCCTACCCACCTTCATCCCAGGAGAAAACGAACTCGTATGGTCATTGCCCGAGATTGGGAATCCCAGAATAGGGTTCAAGGCAAATGCCCACGCTTCGGTTCTATATCCGATTATGGGTCTTAATTCGAAATTCCAATTATGCTCTTCGGTACGGTGCGAGGAATAACCCAGTTCACCGTTAACGCCCCAGTAGGGGCCGATCTCATCGTGTGTTCCAATATACTTCATTCTGAATTTAAGCCCTTCTGCATACCAGTTGCCATCTGCAGAGCGAATTGCCGGAAGATAAAGCCCGCCTTCCCAGTTCGGATCAATACCATAGGCAAATTCCGGAGTCATACGGAAGTCATGGTTAGAGGGTATTTCCTTTGGATAGGAGCTTTGCCTGACGCCCGATACTACATAATTCAGATGCATATCAACAGACAGCTCGCCGGGTTTGTTAATTGCATCGTCATAGACTTGGATTTCATCACTGGATGCGGCATACGCACTTGATAAAGCCATCAACAGGGCAAGTCCGGCTATCCAACCTAGGTACTTTCCATACGTTTCGCCATCTGTTCGCTGAGGAAGGTTATTATTCATTCTTGGTCCGTTAGTTTTGTAAATATAAACGCAAAATATCGCTAATCATGGTTAATCTTTCCAGCGGCTCCTTGACTTCCATTAATTTCAACTTCTGGGAAAGCGGAATGTCGAGCATTTCACACCATCGGTTCGCGACCCATTCGCAATCGTTCAATTTGAAAGGTTTCAGAGCGGGCAGTTCATTGTCTGCGACGCCTTGCTCGGACAAGGAATCGATCAGCCTTTGCAAATAAAGGGACGTGTTGAGAAGATCGTCCGGTATTGGCTTGCTGGATGCAGCAGGCAATTCGTCGACTTCACCGATCCATAGCCCGTTTCCCTGCTGCCTCGCGGTTCTGACATAAAATCCCCGCTTGCCCTGACATCGCAGCGTCATCAGTCCTGGCTGAGGCACATCGGCTTCAAGGATGCTCATGGACGTGCCATAAAGACTAAAGGGCAACCTTTCCGAACCTTGGTCCTTATGACTCGACGTATCTGTCGTAACGACCCCAAAATCGGATTGATTTCGCAAACAGTCTCTAACCATATCAAGATACCTTGCTTCGAATATCTTCAACGGTAGCAAACCTTCCGGAAATATGACCACTTTCAAAGGGAATAGAGGTAAGGTAGTTGGCATGGGTAGTAGTCGACTGTTAATTCATATCCTATGAAATCATAATGGAAAGTTCTAATGATGTTCCTGCATGAACTCCTTATAGATATTCCTTTCTTTAAGACATTGACTGTCTTTTTTATCGGGACAGGATTCCCGAAGTTTACAAAAGCAGCTTCTGCCTACGATTTTTTCCAAGGAATCCAACCAGTCTTCTGTATTGGCAGCCCCGCATTTCGTATCTTCGCTTGATTCTGGCTTAACATCCGTCATATTGATCGCTTTCTCTATTTTTCGTTTGACACTAAACAGTTGTGAGTTGTTCTTATAAATTAAATTAATTTGGATCATTCCAGGTTTTCGGAACCCTCCATAAATACCACGCGGCGATCGTTCTGTAAGGACTCCATGTAATAGAAATGGACTCCATCTCCTTCCTTGCCGGCACATCCGATAATGATTTTAAACGCCTGTACCCTTCTTTCAGTCCGAGATCATCAAGCGGAAACACGTCCATGCGGGCCAGCGTGAAGATAAGCAGCATCTCGACGGTCCAGCGTCCGATTCCCTTCAATTTAGTTAGCCTTGCGATGAGTTCTTCATCGTCCATCGTCTCCGCGTCCTGCCTATCAGGAACGTCACCTTCGATCCTGGCCTGTGCAATCGCCTTGATCGTTTCAATCTTTCTAGATGAGAATCCGCAGGCTCGAAGCGTGTCAGATTCCGTTTCGACAAGTTCTTCTGCTGAAGGAAATCTGTCCTGGTAAATTCCAAGCATCCTGGAAAGGATGGCATCCGCGGCTTTGGAATGAAGCTGTTGATAGGCAACTGCTCTCACAAGCGCCTCATAAGGATCTCCTTCAGTCCTTGGCTCGAACTGGCATGGACCAACGTGGCTTATCAGCCTCTTCCAGTCATTATCCTGGACAAGCAGGTAATCCGCCCCTTTCTGAAGCAATTCAGATAACACGTTTAAATCAGTCATAGCAGCTCTTGGTTAGCGTGAAGGTGTTATAAAACGTTTATCATGCATGTTTGACAATTTGAACCATTCAACAGGAATCGAGTCTTTCTGGACATTATAGTTCAATGAAAAGTAATCAAGTTTGATATTCGACAAATCAACCCCGTTTAAAACCCAGACAAGCGCAATATACGAGATTGCCTCTGGCGCTAAGCTTTTGAAAGGGTTTGCGCTCGATTACGAGGAGAAACTTATCCTCGACACAAGCATGTTAATGAGGCAGTCCAAACCTCGTCACATGATGACGCCCAGAGGGTTCAAGATGTCCGTTGCCATGACAAGCTGCGGGAATCTTGGCTGGACCTCCAGCAACCGGGGTTATGTGTATCACTCGTATGACCCGGAAACCAGCCTCCCTTGGCCAAAGATGCCTGATAGTTTTGTTACCCTAGCCAGAGAATCGGCAGGAATTTGCGGATTCCCTGACTTTATACCAGACTCCTGCCTGATAAACCTCTACTCCATAGGCGCCAAGATGGCCCTGCATCAAGACAAGGACGAGAAAGATATGGAATCGCCGATCGTATCCGTTTCCCTTGGCATACCAGCCATTTTCATGTTCGGGGGCAACAGCAGGAAAGATAAGGTTCGGCGCATACTGCTGGAGCATGGGGACATCGTCGTCTGGGGCGGATCCTCACGGTTAAACTTCCATGGAATCATGCCAATCCAAGAGAACAGCCATGGGATTCTGGGACGTTCACGCATCAACCTCACCTTCCGAAAAGTTGAAAGATGAGGTGTTTACCGGATGGGTAGTTCGTTGACTAGACTCTTATCATCCAGTAATGATCGACCAGCAGTACGGCAAAGAGCAACATGAGATAAATAATGGAATATTTGAACGTGCGCTTTGCCAGATCATCTGAATATTTTATATAAAGACCAATGGCGTATGCCATGAAGATTGAATTCAGAATGACGCTTCCGACCAGATAAATCACCCCGCTCATCCCGTGTCCATAAGGCATCAGGGCGACGGCAAACAAGATGATGGTGTAAAGGAAGATGTGCTGGCGAGTAAACATCTCACCGTGTGTCACCGGCAGCATTGGCAAGCCAGATTTCGCATATTCTTCACGTCGATAGAGCGCAAGGGCCCAGAAATGCGGAGGAGTCCAAGCAAAAATAATCAGGAAGAGGATAAGCGATTCAGGCGAGATGACATTGTTTACCGCAGCCCAGCCCAGAATGGGTGGCATCGCACCTGAAGCCCCCCCGATCACGATATTGAGAGGGGTGGCAGGTTTCAGGAAGATTGTATAAATCACTGCATAACCAAGAAACGTTGCGAATGTCAGCCACATCGTCAATGGATTCACGTATACATAAAGTATGGTGAGCCCGATTGAAGCCATGACCGTGGCAAAAATAAATGTCTCGGTAGAGTTAAGCTGTCCGGTTGGCAACGGACGTCCCCGTGTCCGGGCCATCTTGGCATCGATTTTCTGTTCGACCAGGCAATTGAATGCTGCCGCCGCGCCAGATGCCATGCCTATACCTACAGTAGCGGCCAGAAGCAGGTTCAGAGGCACCATGCCTGGCGTTGCCAAGAACATGCCTATCACTGCGGTAAAGACAATCAGTGCGGATACACGTGGTTTGGTTAACGCCAAAAAGTTTTGAAAGCTGCTTCCGAATTTCTGAAGATTTCCTGCTGTTATTGCATTCATGCTACCCCCTGTTTGCCAACCCTGTAATTTTTGAATTTATAATGACTATTGTAACCAATAATAATGCCGCACCAAAATTATGTGCTACTGCCAATACGATTGGTAAGTGTAAGACTAAATTGGAAATACCCAAACTCACCTGCAGGACGAGAAGGAATAAAAGCTTGGTCGCCATGGATCTCAAATGCGAATTCCTCAACAGGACGACCCCAAGTGTTCCAAGGTAGATGAAAGTCACCAACGCACCTAAACGATGGGTCCACTGTATGGTCGTAATCGCATCCATACCCAAAGGATGTCCCCCGGCGGTCTGACCTAGCTCTCGAAAGAGTTGAAAGGCGGAGAAATCGAGCTCAGGGACCAACACGCCGTGGCAAGTCGGGAAATCCGTGCATGCCAGCGCCGCGTAGTTCGTGCTGGTCCATCCTCCTAAAAATATCTGGATGTAGATGATGACAAGTGCAAAGCGTATGAATTTCCTCAACATTGCGTCTTCAACAAATCGCTTGGAGATGACTCCGTAGTGTCGATGACTTATCCAGACAAGTATGGCTAGGGTAGTCATGCCTCCCAGTAGATGCGCTGACACCACCATCGGCTTTAGCAGCAAGGTCACGGTCCACATGCCGAGCATGGCCTGGAAGAAAACGATGCCAAGCAATGCTGTCGGAAGCAGGGGTGAAACTTCGATTCGTCTGGCTGCCCGCCAGGAATAGATAAACAGACTTAAAATCAAAATCCCTAGTGTTCCGGCAAAGTAGCGATGGATCATTTCCTTCCATGCCTTATGGGACTCAATAGGCTTGTCAGGAAATATCGTTTGAGCTTTATGTATCGCCATTTCACTTTGAGGAACGGTCAGCGCACCATAGCAGCCTGGCCAGTCAGGGCATCCGAGTCCTGCATCCGATAGACGAACATAAGCGCCAAGCACGACCACGCAAAGGGCGAGGATTGCAGAGACAATAGCGAGCTTTCGGAATATTCTTAAATATACAAGTGTCTGCATCTTATCCAGCCCATGAGAATTTAAGCAATTTAAGTATATCTTTCCTGATCTCCACGGCTGGCGTGTTGGCCTTGTAACTCATCATCAAGTTACCTAGCGGATCAACCAGGTAAATCCTGTCCTGTTTCAGGGCATCCTCGCCATCCAGATTGAATTGTTTTGCCAATTCGACCACGTCATTTTGCGGCGCGTTTATGAGTACCATGTCCGGATATGGCATCGCAGCATCCTTGATCTGATCCGAATTGCTGATCAGCACCCGTTGCAACCGTTCGATGTCGCCAGCCAAGGACATGTGGATTTGTCTCATGTCATGCAGTCGTGACTTGCAGGTTGCCTCACAGTCACTGCTTATATAAACGATGTTCCATTTCTCGTTCCAAAGCGTGGCGGCATGCGATTTAGCGAGTATTGGCTTTTCAATGCTTTCGGGTATCCTCAAGGGCCTCACGGGCGATACCAGTTCACCATAACTCTTGCCCTGCGGGTGCCAATCCTTGGTATGGAGGAAAAGGACGATCAGAACGGGCGCCATGAAAAACAATAGCAGCAACAGCAGTGTCAATCTACCCTTCCAGACTGAAGCCTTCATCGATTCTGTACTCATCGTCATGATTTCATTTTCTTAAAACTCACGTAGATATAGATAGCGAGGGCTGAACAGGCAAAGCCAAACCACTGATAAGCGTAGCCAAGGTGCATTTCTGTTCTGTCTGAAGGCGCTACCCAGTTTCGGACAAAACCGCTATTCGTGCTGTTTGGGTCAAGTCTGATAACGACAGGCAAGACCTTATAGGGAACCTTGTCCTGATATCGTTTCATGTCCATATTTTCCCAAACGGTCTCCCATTCTCCCAACTTGGCACCATCGGACGGATCGCTTCCAAGGTTAAAGAACTTCGTCGAAGGGATCCAGCCTCTTCCATCCACATCGATCCTGTTATCGGGCGTTTCGACTTTCGGCAGGTTCAGGTGACTTTCGGAAGCAGGTATCCAGCCCCGGTCTACCAACACCAACGTATTCGACTGATCCATTAACAGCGGAGTGATCACATGATAACCGGCGGCTTCACCTTCGACCTGGTTATCAAGCAGTATTTCGTATTTCTTGATGTAGTGACCAACAGCATGAACCGGCTTGTAGCGGTATTCTTCAACCTCATCAATTTTAGTCGGCAGATCAACAGGTTTTGACAAGCGATAACTGTCGTATGTGGCTTGCAGCGCGATCTTTTGCTGCGCCTTGTTGTACTGCCATAGGCCCAACTTGATGAATAACGGTATGCAGCACAATGTCATGATTGTGCCTATCCAGGATGGTTTGAATTTGTAGCCGTTTAACATTTTATGGGAATCTAAATTGCAAATAACTCATGTGGGTCGCATAATAGGTGAATAAATACCGTTGGAGAATATCGTGCTAATTAAAATCGCAATCGTAATAATGTTACTTTTAATCGTAGGAAGTCTTTTTTCGGCTCTTTTTTACTTATCGAAGGACAAAGGCACCGGTGAGCGGACAGTTCGTGCGCTAACGGTCCGTATTTCGTTATCTCTCCTGCTTTTCATCTTGCTAATGGTCGGTTTCTACACCGGCGTGATCGGCCATCCACACCCTTAAAAGAAAAAGCGAGGGTCAGTACCCTCGCTCTTGAAACCGATTACAACCAGTAAACGAATACAAACAACCCTAGCCAGACCACATCAACGAAGTGCCAGTACCAGGCTACGCCTTCAAAACCAAAGTGACGATCTGCAGTAAAGTGACCTTTGATGCTGCGTATTAGAATCACGATAAGCATGATCGTACCGAGCAACACGTGGAATCCATGGAATCCGGTCAGCATAAAGAAACTGCTTCCGTAAGCGCCGGCGCCCAAAGTCAGTCCCATTTCTGTATAGGCATGATGGTATTCGGTTGCCTGACATATCAGGAACGATATACCCAGTGCGACGGTCAGGAATAACCCGATAATTAACTGGTTACGATTGTTCTTGATCAGGCCCCAATGCGCCCATGTTACGGTTACGCCTGAAGAAAGGAGCAGCAAGGTATTGACAGCCGGCAATCCCCAAGCGGCCATCGGTGTGAAGTTTGCAGCTGGCTTGTAGGTCTCAAGCGCACCACCGAAACGAATGACGTTTCCTCCAGGTCCGATCGAAGGCCAGGAGGCAACGAAGTCTTTATACATGGTGTAATTGGGATCGAAATGCGCAAGTTCGGGAACGGATATCACACGCATAAAGAACAAGGCACCAAAGAATGCGGCGAAGAAAGCCACTTCAGATGAGATGAAAACGATCATTCCAACTCGGAAGGACTTGTCTTCCCAACTCTTGAACATGCCGGTTTCGCTTTCGGAGATGACCTTCCCCATCCAGCTGAAAACCATACTTAGAATAATCAAAGCCCCTGCGATCATCATCCATCGACCGGCAGGATAGTTATTGATTTTGAAAATGAATCCCGATGCCAGTGTCAGAAGACCGAGTGAAAGTATCACCGGATAGGCAACTGGGTTGGGCACATAATAATGATGACTATGATTGTGTGTTTGTGAAGACATGCATTAATTCCTCTGCACTATTTTAATTTTTTGTTTATTGTCCTATCCCCTGAATGCAGACTTCTCATCCAGAAGCTCCCTAATTCGTTGTCTTTACCGCGTTGTAGAACGCGTAGGACAACGTGATTACTTTTACATCTTCCGGAATATCCGGACTAACATAAAAACGTAAAGGCATTTCCCTCGTTTCGTTCGCCTTTAATTCTTGCCTTGTAAAACAAAAACACTCTATCTTTTTGAAGTAAGGTGAGGCCAAACCTGGACTGACACTCGGTATCGCCTGACCCGCAACCGCTTCGTTTGCCACGTTTTTGGCAACAAAAAGAACGGTAGCAATCTGTCCAGGATGCACGTCTATCGATGGTTGTTTCGGATAGAAATCCCATGATAAACCAGGCATCACACTACTTGTAAATTCAACAGTGACCGTCCTCTTGGCGTCAAGATGCGTTTTGGCTGAATCCGCAGTCGCATTTGTTTTACCATTCAATCCGGTAACCGTACACATCACGTTGTAAAGTGGCACCAACGCGAAACCAAACAGCAGTGCCGCCCCAACCAACCACAACAACTTCAATCCTAACTTTTTATTGGCTTTCGCTAATTTTTCCTTAGGGTCTATTGTTTCCATATGACAACCATAGACAGGAAGTACCAAATCAGGACGATCACTGAAAATATTATCGCAAGCCTTATATTGTTTTTGCCTTGCTTTTCCTTGAGCCGGTCATCCGTTAACCTGGTGTCGTCTGCGGCTCTTTCAGTTTGTTCACTCTTCATCATTTTCACAGGGCCTACCCCTCAAAGGAGCAAGCCCTGCAGATTCCATTTCAATTATTTAATAGTCGGTTGCTCGGTAAAGCTATGGTATGGTGGTGGAGATGGTAATGTCCATTCCAGCCCTTGAGCACCTTCCCAGACTTTATCTGTCGCTTTCTTCCCGCCACGAACACACATGATGATGTTGTAAACGAATAACAATTGAGACAGACCCAAAGCGAATGCAGCGATTGAGGAGATCATATTGAACTCGGCAAACTGAAGCGCATAATCCGGGATACGACGAGGCATTCCAGCAAGTCCAAGGAAGAACTGTGGAATGAAAGTCATATTAAATGAAATCGCAGTCAACCAGAAATGAATCTTGCCCAATTTCTCGTTGTACATGTGACCGGTCATTTTTGGCAGCCAATAGTAGACCCCTGCCATGATACCCATGATTCCGCCTGCAAATAGCGTGTAGTGGAAGTGGGCAACAACGAAGTAAGAATGGTGGTATTGTGCATCTGCGGCCACGTCTGCCAGCACCAAGCCTGTCAAACCACCGATACCGAAGAGAATGATCCAGCCCACTGCAAACAACATTGGGGTCTCGAAACTCAGTGATCCTTTCCATATCGTCGCGATCCAGCAATAGAACAACACGGCCAGAGGCAACGAAATCGACATGGTGCTATACATGAAATACAGAAGTGCTGGAACCGGCATCCCCACAGTAAAGAAGTGGTGAGCCCACACGACAACTGAAAGTGCACCGATCGCCCAGAGTGAATAAACCTGAGCTTTGTATCCGTACATTGGCTTGCGTGAGAAAGTTTGGAGTATCTGTGGCATAAAACCCCATACTGGCAAGAGCAGGATATAAACTTCAGGGTGCCCGAAGAACCAGAAAAGGTGCTGGAACAGGATTGGATCTCCACCACCAGCGGCATCAAAGAAGTGTGTGCCAAAGTGACGGTCAGTCAGCAGCATGGTCACGGCACCGGCTAGAACCGGGATCGTTGCTATCAAAAGAAACGCTGTTATGAGCCAACCCCATGCAAACATAGGCATCTTCATCAACGTCATGCCTGGAGCGCGCATGTTAAGGATGGTAACGATCACGTTGATCGAGCCGAGTACAGAAGAGATACCAAGCAAATGGACTGAAAAGATCGCAAAATCGACGCCAATTCCACCTTGAACAGACAAAGGCGCATACATCGTCCATCCTGTAGCAACGGCGCCGTCACCTATTCCGAACAATGCAAGCGTAAATGGAAGTGTCAACAGGATCGCTGCGGGTGGCAAGAGCCAGAACCCCCAGTTATTCAACCGAGGCAACGCCATATCGGGGGCACCGATCTGGAGCGGAAGCATCCAGTTGGCAAAACCGGTAGCAGCTGGCATCAATGCCGCGAAAATCATAACAAGCGCATGAACGCCGATCAATTGATTAAAAAACTCAGGGCGCATCAACTGCAGACCTGGCTTGAACAGCTCTGCTCGCACACCCAGAATCATCGAACCGCCAACAAGGAACATTATCAGCGAGAAAGTCAGGTACATTGTACCAATGTCCTTATGGTTGGTGGTCGTCAACCAACGCATAATACCCGTTGGGTGAGCATCATGTGCATCATGATGTACTGCGGTTGCATTACTCATCATTGTCTCCTTTTAACAACAATTACTGCCATACTTCATATTGAAAATATTCTAACGTAAAGCTTTTACTTGGGATGGCTGAACCATGTCACCCATCTTGTTACCGAATGAGTTACGCTCATAGGTTATTACCGAGGCGATCTCTGTATCGTTCAAAGTGTTCTTCCAGGCTGGCATCACGTTCTTACCGTTGAACACACGGTCAAGATGACTGTCTTTCAGGACCTTGCCGTTGGCATCGAATATCGGACCGTTGATGACCTTGCTTCCAGCCAGCGAAGGGAAAGCAGGAGGCAAGCCAGTACCTGTGATCTGGTGGCAAACAGCACAGTTCTTCTCATACACGTTCTTGCCGTTGGCGATCAGGTCTTCTTTTGTCCAGACCTTGTCAGCCCCTGCCGAAGCGGCGGCAAGTTTTACTTTCTGATCAGCTACCCATACCTTGTATTGGTCTTCGGGGACAGCATCCACCACCACCGGCATGAAACCGTGGCCTTTTCCGCAAAGTTCTTTACATTGACCGCGGTAGGTACCAGGCACGTCAACCCTCACCCAAGTCTCGCGCAGGAATCCTGGAATCGCATCACGAGCGGATCCAAAAGCAGGAACCCACCAGTTGTGAATCACATCAGTAGAGGTAAGGAGGATACGGACCTTCTTTCCGACCGGCAGGACAAGATGGTTGTCCACTTCCAGAAGGTAGTGCTCTCCTTTAGGCTCCTTGTTGTCGATCTGGTCCTGCGGAGTGGAGAGGTTACTTACAAACTTGATACCTTGCGCATCGCCTGACATATATTCATATTGCCAGCGCCATTGGGATCCGGTGACCTTAACGACCATGTCAGCATTCGTTTTCGTGTCTTCCATCATAACCACGCTGTGGTAAGCAGGTATTCCCATCAGAATGAAATCGATGTAGAGAAGGATTGCGAAAGGCACCAATGTCCAGATCACTTGCGACCTTGTACTTGGCCCGGTAAAAGTTGCAGGTTTATATCCTTTGCTTTTACGATGATTGACAATCGAATAGATCATTATTCCCAGTACCACCAGGAATATTATCATCACGATAACCATGAATTTATTGTGAACATGCAACGTATCCATTGCCATCGGCGTAGCCGGTGTTGGGAAGTTCCATGTAAATTCAGCATGAGCGGCCATTGATAACATCGCCAATAGAACGCCTAGTCCTGCCTTTTTCAAAAACTGCATTACCATACCCACTCCCGAAATCTGATTAGAAAACAACCCCGACACGTTCTTTTAATTGTTGGGCCAAAGCCAAGCGTTCTTCGTTATTCATGAAATGACGACCAAACTCAACTTCTTTCCCGTGTGAACGGAGCAATAAAGACTGATCGCCACTAGGCAAATCGCGCAACATCACTCGCGCCCAGTAACGATTAAAAACAACCTGGCTCGTATCTTTATAATGACGCTTTTCTACGGCCAGATCATCACCTACGATGGTTATGCTCTCATAATCATTTGCGTGGCAATTGATGTAGTAGAACGCATAGGCCACCGCCAGCAATTCAAGTCCAGCGAATGGAAGTACCAACCACGCGCCAATAAAACCAAAAGCCAAAGCCACTGCAAGGGATACACAGGCCAATATCGACACCACATAAAACCGACCCCGACTAGTCAGAGAACTGTTAGGTCGAGCCACGATCTTAAAATTAGCGTCCATCAATCCAAGAACTTCCCTTAGCCACAAAGATCGATCCAAAAACGATCGCTTCATTAGTCAATCATCTTGTTACAACTTATGTCAACTTTGTAACAAAATGTTTACACATGCGACAGGTTACTATAAGCCAACCCGAATTTCAAGGGCGAAAGGGTGAAAAGGCGCATGCGGTTTAATTTGCAGGGTACGACCACGCGGAAGCAACTTGATCGTTTTATTCTCAGAACGGACATATCCCTACTATAGAACCCTAAAATTTTAAACCGGATACCATAACGATCGGCTCTCCTTTCAGGAAAGCTGACCTGATACTGATTGGCTTTAAGCCATGCGTGTCACTGATTGATCAAATCTGCCCATACCATGGCCTCGGTCTGGAGGGAATTGATTTCCGGGAGAGTCAGCCCAATCCTGGAAGAAAGCATCTCAATGCGCTCCTGATCGGACTCCTCGCATGCGATGGCAAGTTCAAGATAAGGGGAGTACTTGCCACTCTTGTTGAGCAATGCCTCTTCAACCTGAGACGGGAGATTGACCTGCTTCAACACCGTTTCGATTGGCATGCGCAATAAAATATCCAGTAGCGAGAATATTCCCGCAACGAACAGTTCGTCCCTTTCGTTCTTGGGGAGATCCTCTCTTGCACTCAATTCGGCCAGGCGTGCCCGTATGAGCGCATTCTCCATCAGCGCCAGATCCAGCGTGCCGTCTGAAGTGCTTGTAAAAAGAAGCAGCGTGAGCCACCGATAAAGATTCTGGCGGCCTATCAGCAACAAAGCTTGGTCGATGGTGTTTACCTTGGTCCCGAATCCCATACCGGGACTGTTTAAATACCTTAAGATCTTGAAGGATAGCGCCGGGTCGAGTTTAAAGGCCTGGACAAGTTCCGAGGTATCGGCGTCCTGCCTGATAAGATTCAACAATCTCAGAATCTTCACCCTTCCTTCGCTCATGGAAGGAGCGGTCCAGGTCTCCCTGCTCGAAACAAAGGTGCCATGGAAATAGTGGAAAGGAAGCTTGGAGCAGACATGAAATTCCTCGAGCGCACGAATATTGCTGGCCACGATACTTTTTCCGGATGACTGCGTGACGATCCCTTCGACGGTGGACTTAATGACAGGCAACGTAATTTCCCCGATATCAATAAAAACAAAATCACTGACATCCAGAAACTTCTTCAAGTAAATGTTCGAGAGGTCACCCTGAACACCGATCCTGAAGCCCTCGTTCTTGAGACTCCTTATTTTCTTCAGATACGCCTCCTCCTTCGTAAGGAGTTCGCCAATATCCGTGATAACCAGCACAACACCTTTACTCTCCAAACGGGAGAGCGGAGGCCTTTCCAGTGACGCCGGCAAAAGTGGGATAAAGATCAATCGTTGACCGGTTAGGCGCCGGACATCCATGCGAATGATGTTCTCGATAAGGACGTCGTCATAAAGTAGCTGAACCAGTTCAGAGGAATTGCGAACTCTTGACCCAACGCTCCTGTTCAAAGAAAATGAATAGCCTGCAACACGATTTGACTTATCCAGCAGGGCTTCACGGCATATCATGAAAGATGGCGTAGCCGTTTCATTTGCTTCGTTTCCGACCGAGGAATCTGCCTGGGTATTTGGATCGTCATTCGACAGCGAACCCGTTGCCATTTCGGAACGGGCAGGTTCGGTTGATGCCTCTCCTGAAGCCTCTGTCGAGCCGGAATTTGGAACCTTGAGAAATTTAAAAAGGCGACTTAGCATTTGGGAGTTATTCTATATTCTTAACGTTCCCAGTATCAAGAACTTACTTGAGGGACACTAAAATAAAAAATGATTTGGCTATCCGAACCCGATGATTGATAGGGATAGCAAATAATTTATACTGCCATTATGGCATATTGGGAAACCTGAAAGACATGAAAGATTCGCTGAAAGTCGGCATCCGCTACACGCACGCATTTGAAGTAACGGGATCCAAAACAGTTCCTGCCTTGTATCCGGAGTCAGAAGAGTTTCTGGCGATGCCTGACGTCTTTGCAACGGGGTATTTGGTTGGGTTTCTTGAATGGGCCTGCATCAAGGCCATCAACCCACACCTGGATGGTCCGCAGGAGCAAACCTTAGGCACACACATCAATGTATCGCATGAAGCAGCAACACCAATTGGTTCAACCGTCACCGCAGACGTCGAACTGATCAAGATCGAAGGCCGAAAACTGACATTTAAAATAGAAGCGCACGACGGATCAGACCTGATCTCGCAGGGAACGCACGAGCGATTTGTGATCCTCAGGGAAAAATTTGACTCGAAAGTTCAGGTAAAGCGCGAAAGGCGTCTGCCATGAAAAGAAAGAAAAACACATCAAAGAATTAGGCTGACTGAAGCGCATCGCGTAAAATATGCGTCTTTAACGGACGTAAAAAAAGCCTGCCTATTGGCAAGCAATTGATTTACTTGGTGCCGGGGGGGGGAATCGAACCCCCATGAAGTTGCCCTCGCTGGATTTTGAGTCCAGTGCGTCTACCAATTCCGCCACCCCGGCTTACTGCGAAGAGGGGCAATTATAACAAATAGTAGAACTTATGCGAACCTCAGATTTTGATTTTTATTTACCGGACACATTAATTGCCCAATTTCCCTCAAAAGAGCGCTCTGCCAGCCGGCTTCTGACATTGGACGGACGAACCGGCAATCTGAATGACGAACTCTTCCGGTCATTACCCGATTTCTTTAATCCTGGAGATCTATTGGTCTTCAACGATACCCGTGTAATCAAGGCAAGACTATACGGCACGAAGGTCACCGGCGGAAAGGTAGAGGCGCTGATAGAACGGATTCTGGGTGACAACCTGGCACTGGCGCACCTTCGGGCATCTAAATCGCTCAGGGCAGGCACAGAAATCGTGTTCTCCGATAAGGTAGTCGCAAAGGTTACAGGAAGGGAAGATGACCTGTTTCTAATTGAGTTCGCTGGATCGCGTCCTATTCTGGATATTCTTGATGAACATGGTTCGCTGCCGCTTCCGCCTTACATCACCCATGCTGCGGACAAGACAGACGACGAGCGATATCAAACGGTGTATTCTCGCGAACCTGGTGCCGTCGCGGCCCCAACCGCAGGTCTTCATTTTGACGAGTCCATCCTTGAAAGGTTGAAATCGGCAGGGATAAAACTTGCCTTCGTGACGCTGCATGTCGGAGCAGGGACATTTCAACCCGTCCGCGTTGAAAACATCGCTGACCATGTCATGCATAGTGAACGTTACACCATCCCTGAGGAGACAGCCAAGATGGTCCGCGAGACTCAGCGAAACGGCAACAGGGTGGTTGCGGTTGGTACGACAGCACTCAGGGCGCTCGAAAGCGCGGCCCAGTCCGGGGAAATTGTCGAAGGATCAGCCGAAACAAGCATATTCATCACGCCGGGCTATCAATTCAAGGTCGTTGATCGATTGATCACGAACTTCCATTTACCCAAAAGCACGCTGCTTATGCTCATATCCGCGTTTGCCGGACTTGCCAATGTGAAACATGCGTACCAGCATGCGATCGAAAAGAAATACCGGTTCTTCAGTTATGGGGATGCGATGCTCATCGACCGTAAATAATCTAAACTTTTGCTTAGCACTTCTGTCTTTTAAGATGAAAGCTTAAAATACAATCTGAATCAAACTGTAATTCCAACCATTAATATTAATCAGACAGGCGAAATTATGTTCAATCCATCGAATTCGAATCAACAGGCAGGTCTATCCATTATTTCGGTCTTATGTCTGTGCGTCGCTTTCCAGGCGTATGCGCAGGTGCTTCCCGAAGCGGAACTTGGTATCAAGATCCCCCTGGCGAACAAACCCGTATCGCGTCCCATGAGCATCGCGTATGCTCCGACCAGTCATCGATATTACGTGGCAGACGGCGGATTGACGGCCATGATGAGCGAGAATGGAATGTCCCTGTCCCCGTCTCCGATTGAGATATACGACGACAAAGGGGCGTTCATCAATTCATGCAAGCCCGGGCTGGACAACCGGTCCATCTACTTCAACGAAGCGAAACAGGAACTGGAAACCGTCACTTACAACATATCCAGTGCAGCGGGCTTCTTTCCGAATACTGGCATCTTCAGCCTGGATGTTGACGACAAAGGCGACCTTAAAGGATCGACCAACGAAATTTCAGGACACAATCCAGCGTTTGGCGACCCTTCCACCATTCCGACATACGACCCAGTCTCCCACCACTATTTCGCCAAACAAGGCCGAAGCAATAAAGTCTGGGTGGTCGATCTCGCCCAACGCGAGAAGGTAGGCGAGATAGCCCTGGATTTGACAAGTGCCGGTGTCGCCTTCGATGACCTTGCTGACTACCATATCGCCTATACAGGGGTCACAGGAGAAGAATTGGCCATCCTGGACGTTGACCATAAATCCGTGCTGGTATTTGACATCAACGGTAAATTTATCAGCAAGAGCGCCCTGCCCGGCAATCTGAAACTTCACGCGCAAAACCACATCAGCGGA
>CAIPBJ010000111.1 GCA_903863255.1 uncultured Methylophilaceae bacterium | reverse complement strand
AGTGGGGTTTCAGGAGAGTTTAAATATTTCGGTCCATCTTCATCTCTAGCTGAGGTAAGCACTCGTCCGCCAAATCCAATGACCTGACCTTTCAAATCGTGAATTGGAAACATGATTCTGTCTCTAAACCGATCGTACCTCTTACCTTGTTCGTTTGTTACGACAAGCCCTACGGTCTGCAACACATCACTTTTATAATCAATAAATACGCTTTCCAGATTCTGCCAATTAGCTGGCGCATAACCAATTTGGAAACGAGCCGCAATTTCTCCGCTTAATCCTCTCTTTTTTAGATACTCAATAGCTAAACTAGAATTCTTTAGTTCGGCACGATAATATTTAAGCGCTTCTTGAAGAGCCTCATACATACCGATTGCTTCATTTTTATGCACCCTCAACTCATTCGTTGACTCTTGAGGAACATTTAATCCAACCAATTTTGCAAGCTCACTGACTGAATCAACAAAACTCAATCCCTGATACTCCATGAGGAATCCAATAGCAGTTCCATGCACACCGCATCCAAAGCAGTGATAAAACTGTTTAGTGGGACTTACCGTAAAAGATGGGGATTTCTCGTTATGGAAAGGACAGCAAGCAGAATAATTTGCCCCGGCCTTTTTAAGTGGGACATATTTATCAATCACGTCCACAATATCAACACGATTGATTAGTTCTTGAATAAAGGATTCTGGAATCATACCTAAGTTATAAACCCCATCATTACAATTACCTGCAATCCAAAATATTCATTGTACTTTCAAGAATCAGGGAGAGTATGGCTTAAAAGCAAAAAGGAGCACTATGCTCCTTTCATATAAAACCTTAACGTTATTTTTTAAACGCTTAGCTTAGTTTTAATAAGCCCTGATATCATTCCCATATCAGCTCGACCCAACACTTTCGGCTTAATAACTGCCATCACTTTGCTCATGTCCTTGATTCCAGTTGCACCGATCTCTTTAACTACCTCATCGATAATATCCAGGATTTCTTTTTCAGACAATTGCTTTGGAAGATAATCTTGCAATACGCTGACTTCGAATTTTTCTGCGTCCGCCAAATCAAATCTGTTAGCAGCCTCGTATTGAGAAATAGAGTCTCTTCTCTGTTTCAACATTTTCTCAATAGCTTCTATCACTTGATCATCATCAAGCTCGATACGCTCATCTACCTCACGCTGCTTAATCGCTGATTGCAGAAGCCTTATTGCTCCAAGCCTTGCAGCGTCTCTGGCCCGCATAGCATTCTTCATATCGTCAGATATTCTTACTTTAAGACTCACCAACAAAATCCTTCAAAAAGGGACTGATTAGACTAGTAGAGTTTTGCTGGCAACGTTTGATTGCGAATACGACGATAATGACGTTTAACAGCCGCAGCAGCTTTGCGTTTACGCTCCCAAGTTGGCTTTTCGTAAAATTCGCGTGCGCGAAGATCGGTTAAAAGTCCTGTTTTTTCAATCATTCGCTTGAAACGGCGAAGAGCAACATCAAATGGCTCATTTTCTTTAACACGTACGCTTGACATTAAATCACTTTCCTTTGAGAAAGGTGGAAAAAGTCTGGTATTCTATCCGTATTATTTAGAATTATCAATACAGAATATCAATATGTTAGTACTTGGCATCGAATCGTCCTGTGATGAGACAGGCGTTGCACTATATGATACAGAAAGAGGGTTATTGGCTCATGCCCTTCATTCCCAAATTGAAATGCATGCGGAATATGGCGGTGTTGTGCCAGAACTAGCATCAAGAGATCATATCCGGCGGACCCTCCCGTTGATTGATACTGTTTTAAATAAGGCTGGTTTAACAAAAAATTCGATCAATGCGATCGCGTACACTCAAGGACCCGGTTTGTCAGGTGCCCTTCTGGTAGGAACAAGCATAGCTGAATCGCTTGCCTTTTCTTTAAAGATACCTACCATACCAATTCACCATCTAGAAGGGCATCTACTTGCACCTTTACTAGAAGAGAATCGACCCCAATTCCCTTTTGTAGCGCTCCTAGTCTCCGGTGGTCATACCCAGTTAATGTTAGTGTCAGGGATAGGGGAATATGAACTGCTTGGGGATACGCTAGACGATGCAGCCGGGGAGGCCTTCGACAAGACAGCCAAGTTACTTGGCTTAGCCTATCCGGGTGGTCCTGCAATATCGAAACTTGCTTTGATGGGTAAACCAAATTATTTATTACCAAAACCAATGCTGAACAGTGGTGACCTCAATTTTAGTTTCAGTGGACTGAAAACTGCCGTTCTAACTTTAGTGAACCAACAAAGCGACCCAACCGGAAAAATCAACGACTCGATTAAAGCGGACATTGCCTACGCATTTCAAGAATCAGTGACTGAAGTACTGACTTTCAAATGCATGGAAGCTCTCCGCAGAACGGGACTTGATAATTTGGTTGTTTCTGGTGGGGTGGGTGCGAATAAAAGACTTCGTGAGAAATTAAATCTGGCAACGAATAAAAAATTATGCAAAGTTCATTATCCTAGGTTGGAATTCTGCACTGACAACGGGGCAATGATTGCTTTTGCTGGGGCTATGAGGATATTGAACTTTACGCGAGAAAGTCTCAGCTTTCATGTAAAACCCCGATGGGACTTAGCTGAACTTCAAAAGCCTTAAGAAGTTTTTCTAAAGCTTGATTCAGTTCCACTCAATAGTTTCTTTATATTTGTCTTATGCCGCCATATTAGAAATAGTGCCAATACAAATACCAATATAATGTAATCCTTGTAGGGTCTAAGCAACAAGTAAGCATAGAATGGGGCACTAAAAGCTGCGACAATTGCAGCGAGTGATGAGTAGCGAAACAATAGAAAAACCAGTCCCCATGTCAATACAGCAGCAAGGCCCAACAATGGCGATATAGCCAGCATAACACCCAAAGCAGTTGCGACACCCTTACCACCCTTGAATCTGTAAAAAACTGGGTAGAGATGTCCAAGGAACACGGCAAAGCCGGCATAGCTTATTACCCACATCAGCATATTATTATGAAATGCCAGCCAAACTGGAAACCAACCTTTTAAAGCATCCCCGATCAAAGTCAGAAGGGCCGCAAACTTCTTTCCGCTTCTAAGCACATTTGTCGCACCTGGGTTACCAGATCCAACCGTTCTGGGGTCTGGCAATCCAAATAGCTTGCAAACTAGAATTCCAAATGAAATGGATCCTAACAAATAAGAACTCACAATCCACAAAACTGGAATCAACGTTACTGGAATAAATCCTAACTCATTCATCTCTAGATGCTCTAAAATCTGTAAACCTTTATCATAATCTTTTATATTAAAAATTCCCAATGGATATCATTTTTTTAAGCGAAGTAAAAGTTAAAACAAGACTAGGCGTTCCTGAATGGGAAAGAATATTGAACCAAAATATAATTCTTGATATTGAAATCGGATTGCCCTCAAGCAAGAGTTGCCAAAGTGACGACATTAAAGACACAATAAATTACGCAGATGTTGTATTCCGCATTAGAGAACTGCTTGCGAAAAACAGCTTTCAACTAGTCGAGTATCTTGCTGAGCAGGTTTGCCAATTGATAATGACGGAGTTTGGGGCTCCTTGGGTAAGATTGAAAGTTTCAAAACCCGGCATTCTGCCAGGTTTGAAAGCACTTGGAGTCATCATTGAAAGAGGAGAAATAGTTTCAAGTTAAACTCGAATCGACAATCAACCACGAGGATGATGTTGTTGATGAAGCTGTTTCAAGCGCTCCCTAGCCACATGGGTATATATTTGAGTTGTTGAAATGTCAGCGTGCCCAAGTAACATCTGCACAACCCTCAAGTCCGCCCCATGATTAAGAAGATGAGTTGCAAAGGCATGACGCAATACATGTGGCGATAATGGTTTATCTATATTTGCAAGGCCAGCATAACGCTTTATTACATACCAGAATGATTGACGAGTCATGGGCAAACCTCGTTGCGTAACGAAAATACTTTCGCATAGTCTTTTCCCTAATATGACTGGTCTGGCTTGTACCAAGTAATTTGTGATCCAGTCAAGTGCAACTTCCCCCATAGGAACCAGTCTTGTTTTGCTTCCTTTTCCTGTTACGCGTACAACCCCTTCAGTTAAACTAACCTCTGTAACTTTTAAATTTATTAATTCCGAAACACGAAGCCCACTTGCATAAAGCAGTTCCAACATGGCCTTATCACGCAAACCCAACATTTCATTCGTGTCAGGAGCATTTAACAAAGCAGTTACTTCGTCCTCAGATAGACTTTTGGGTAAGGAGCGTGGCAATTTTGGTGCTTCGATCTGAACGGTTGGATCAAAATCGATTTTGTTTTCCCTTAGTGCAAGTCGGTAAAATCTTCTTAAGCTTGCGATCAAACGGCCAATAGTTCGAGGCTTGCTTTTGGGAAACTTGAAAGCCAGATAATTTTGAATATCCGTTTGTTCAACTTGATATAGATGCCTATCTTTATACAATTTGAGCCAGATTCCGAAACCAGTCAAATCATGCCGATAACTTTCAAGCGTGTTTTTTGCCAATCCCTCTTCTAACCAGATCTGATCAATAAATTCATCAATCATTTCCTGACTCTGATGATTTAAGGTTCTGTTTATTTGATCGCTTACCATGCATTAGCTTTTTCATGGTCGATTAACCATCTTTTTATTACCATTCCACCTTCAGCATTCTGCATAAATCCCCCAAGCCCAGCTTTAGCTACAACACGATGACATGGGATAACAAGCGGAAAATTATTTGCCCCGCATGCATTTGCAACCGCACGGGGGCCACTACCTAAGCTGATAGCCAAGTCGCTATAACTCTGTGTTTGTCCAACTGGTATTTCAGCGATTCTCGTCCAAACATTTTTTTGGAAATTCGTACCTATCATATTTAGGTTTAAATCAATTTTGTTATTTGGATTAATCAAATAACCTTGTATCTGATTAAGAACCATCCTCGTGAAATCATCTTGAGGAGACTTTTGAATTCCCATTGAAGGAAAAAGCTTTACTGCAAGCAAACACCCTTGACTGGTTTGAATACCGACGCTGCCAAAAGGCGTTTCGATGAATGCATCACAAATATTTTCCATACTCAGTATATTAACTTAAAAAAAAGCCCCAGAAAATTTTCTGGGGCTTCTTGGTTATCCTAAAAAAGATAATTTATTCTGCAGACTCTGGAGCCATGATCTCTTTATCACGAGCTTGAAGCTTTTCCTTAATACGTGCGGATTTACCTGAACGCTCACGGAGATAGTAAAGTTTTGCACGTCTTACATCGCCACGACGCTTAACTTCAATTGAGGCTATCAAAGGGGAATAAGTTTGAAATGTACGTTCAACACCTTCTCCTGATGAAATCTTTCTAACGATAAAGGATGAGTTAAGCCCTCTATTACGCTTAGCAATTACAACACCTTCGTATGCCTGAACGCGTTTTCGGTTTCCTTCTACCACGTTCACACCGACTACCAAAGTATCACCAGGTGCAAAATCTGGTATTACTTTATTCAGGCGAGCAATCTCTTCCTGTTCCAACTGTTTGATTATATCTGCCATTTCTGGGTTCCTTTTAATTATAAAGATTCTTGTTCCTGCTCCAATTCACTGAGCAGACGAGATTCTTCTTTCGTCAACGACCTTGCGGTCAATAAATCAGGACGTTTATCCCGAGTTCTTTTAAGTGACATTTTTAGCCGCCACTCTTTAATCTTTGCATGATTCCCAGACATTAATATCTCTGGAACTCGCATACCCTCGTACTCTTCAGGTCTTGTGTAGTGTGGGCAATCTAGCAAACCATCTACAAAAGAGTCTTCTACAGCAGAATCGGCATCTCCCAGTGCTCCTGGCAATTGCCTGATTATGGCATCCATCATGACCATTGCTGGAAGCTCACCTCCGGAAAGGACATAGTCTCCCAAGGAATACTCTTCATCCACACATCGACTCAAAAGACGCTCATCGACCCCTTCGTATCTGCTTGCTAATAAAATTATTCCAGCATATTGAGAAAGTTCCATAATCGCTCGGTGCGTCAATGGCTTACCCACAGGTGACAGATGAATCACTTTTGGCCTGTCCAACCCCCTGCTTAACTGCCTATCAACTGCCGACTCAATTGCCTTTTGCAACGGTTCAGCAAGCATTACCATACCAGGACCACCACCATAAGGTCTGTCATCGACCGTCCTGTGATTATCATTTGTAAAATCTCTTGGATTCCACAAATGCATTTCATATAAATTTTTTTCTAATGCCCTTGATGAGATGCCGAAACGCTTCAATGCCTCAAACATTTGAGGAAATAAAGTGATAACATCAAACTGGATACTCAAAAATCTGCATCCCAATCAACAATCATGGTTTTAGATTCCAAATCAACTTGTAAAATTACTTGAGCAACAAAAGGAATCAATCGTTCCTTATCGCCTTTGACAACGAGAACATCGTTCGCTCCAGTTTCAAAAACGTCTACAATAGATCCCATACAAATTGATTCTTTATTGGTCACTTCCAGACCAATTAGATCTGACCAATAATATTCATTTTCTTCAGTCGGCGGCAAAAGCTCACGTGGAACGGCCACCTGCTTACCTTTAAAAACCAAAGCCGAATCTCGATCATTAATCTTATCAAGCTTTACCAGCAAGGTTTTACCATGAACCTTGGCTTCTTCCACGGAATATTCATTCCATACACTATCGCGCCCCAACCACCAATTTTCATAGTCGAACAGACTATCAACATTTTCGGTATGAGGCTGCACTTTGAGCCATCCCAAAATGCCATATGGGGCGACAATGCGCCCCATGACAACCATATCACTCACAACCAGAAAAAAACCGTATAAAAACGGTCGATTTACTCTGAAGCCGGAGTTTCAACGGATTCTGCTGCAGCTGCAGCAGCCTCTGCTGCATCGGCAGCGGCTTTTTCAGCAGCCTTTTTTGCTTCTTCTGCAGCAATAGCTGCTAATTTAGCAGCCTCTGCTTCTGCTTTGGCTTTCGCAACCGCAGCGGCTTTTGCAGCGTCCTTAGCTTTTGCAGCATCAGCAGCACCGGGGCCCTTAGCATCCAGCTTGACCAATCTTGCTACCGTTTCCGACAACTGAGCACCGTTTTTTTGCCAATGTGTTATACGTTCGCTATCCAAACGTAATCCTTCAGTTCCTATCTTAGCGGATGGGTTGTAAAATCCTACGCGCTCAATAAACCTGCCGTCACGACGGTTACGAGAATCCGCAACTACAACACTGTAAAAAGGAGTTTTCTTCGCTCCACCGCGGGCTAAACGAATGACCACCATAATTATGTTCTCTTTAATATGATACAGAAAGGCGCGGATTTTACGTTATTTTTAGTGTCTTTGGCAAGAAGAATATTGGTATGACTAAAATATAATGCGGTGTTACAAGTTCAAAAGAATTTTGAACTTAAATTTGGTATTTCGTTGGATCAGGAATTCCAGCAAGATAAAAGCCTTCTTTCCTGAATCGACAAGAGTCACAAGAACCGCAAGCCCTTCCAAAATCATCAGCGTTATAACAAGATACAGTAAGGCCATAGTCAAGTCCTAAAGCGACGCCTGTCTGGATAATTTGATTTTTTGTCATATTGATTAAAGGCGCATGTATTTTAATTTCCTTGCCCTCTACGGCTGATTTGGTGGCTAGATTTGCCATATTCTGGAAAGCAGAAATGTACTCTGATCTACAATCAGGATACCCTGAGTAATCCAGTGAATTCACACCAATAAAAATATCCTGGGCTTCGATTACTTCAGCCCAGGCAAGGGCTAATGAAAGCATTATGGTATTCCTAGCCGGGACGTAGGTTACTGGAATTCCTTTGCTTGGTTCTATAGGAACGGCTATGTTTTTATCGGTAAGAGCGGACCCCCCAAAAAGAGATAAATCTAGATGAACCGTTTTATGTTCGTTTGCATTTAGATTCTGAGCAACATTTTTTGCTGCTTGCAGTTCAGAACTGTGTCGTTGATGATAATCCAAACTGAGACAATAACATTCATACCCCTGCTCCTTGGCAATTGCCAGAACAGTTGAAGAATCAAGGCCCCCAGAAAGTAAAACTACAGCTTTATTTTTCATATCAGATTTCAAGAACCCATTAAACTCCTGGCTTTTCACCCCAAAGAACTTTATGCATTTGGATTTGCATTCGAACAGGGAGATTATCCTGCAGTATCCATTCTGCCAACTCAGCTGGATTCAATTGATTGTATGCAGGCGAAAAAAGGATGTTACATTTTTCTTTACTAATTGATTTGGTTATTACATCCCTTGACCATTCGTAATCTTCTCGGTTACAAAGAACAAATTTAACCTCGTCTTTTTCTTTTAGTAACTTAAGGTTAGACCACAGGTTTTTTGCGCTCTCACCGGAACCCGGTGTTTTTATGTCCATAATCACTGAAACCGATTGGTCAACTTCACTAATATCCATTGCTCCACTTGTTTCCAGAGAAACGCTGTAGCCGTTATCACATAATAATTTAAGCAGTCCAATGCTTGCTTTTTGAGCAAGTGGTTCCCCACCTGTAACGCAAATATAACTGGTTTTATATTGCCTAACTTCGCTTAGTATTTCATCAAAGGATTTGTTGGTCCCACCGGAAAATGCATATTCGGTATCACAGTAACCACATCTAAGAGGACATCCGGTTAGTCTTATGAATACGGTAGGCAACCCAACGCGAGAAGACTCACCCTGTATAGAAAAAAAAATTTCGTAAATGCGTAGATTCATTCGCCGATTTTCGCCTGAAAGCTTACCAAGAAGCTATCTTTTTATGGATTCTAGAACTGACAATCTGCGTTTGGCATTGGGTACGACTTCACTATTCGGATATTTTGTGAGCAGTTCATGCAGTGTTTTCTTCGCCCCATCTATATCTGCCAATTGAATTTGGCAATTTGCTATATTGAATGTAGCGTCAGGCGCCTTTACACTATCTGGAAACTGCTTGAGGAGTTTTTGCTGCGTTGCGATTGCAGCTTTATAGTTCTTAAGCGAAAATTGTGTCAATCCCAATTCATACTCAGCCTCGGAAGTCCGTTGTCCGTTGGGATAGGTCTCAATGAATTTATTATATGCGTCAAACGCCTCTTTATATTTACCTGCCTTGCTTAATGCTTGGGCTGCTTCAAAATCCTTAGATTCCCCGCTGGATTCTGCTGGAATGCTGTTATTAGGCTGAACAACATTATCCGGAACTTGATTATTGGTTGAGGGATTTGCTTCCAGCTTACGTAATCTGGAATCGGTATCACCGTACAGGTCTTTTTGACGCTGTTGAGTTATTTCCAAATTATGCTGCGCGATTTCCAATTCACCTTGTACACGACTCAATTCCTGATTAAGGTGATCAACTTGGCCAAGAAGATCCATTAAACCCTGACTCTTTATAACTGATTCCAACGAAACTATTCTTTGCTCCAATGACTGTTGGTTTTTTTTAATGCTGTCCAGTGTTGCCTGCGTATTCTGATTCTGGGTATCGAACTTTTGTTGCAAATCCTGTATCTGCTGCCTAGCTTCCTTATCATCAAAGAGGGCTGCTTGGGTAACTTGGGATAAACCTAACAAAATTCCTGTAACCAGAATCAGTTTTCGCATATTTATTTACTCGTTTTCGTAAACAATATCTACACGACGATCTTGTTGATAACAGGACTCGTCTTGACAGTTTTTAGCCTTTTCCTTGCCGTAACTCACTGTCTCAATTTGCTTATCTTGAACTCCCAATACGTTCATTACCTTCTTAACTGCGACTGAACGACGTTGACCTAAAGATAAGTTATATTCTCTGGAGCCGCGGTTATCAGCATTTCCTTGAAGGAAAACTTTAGCATTCGGATGTGCCAAGAGGTATTTAGCATGAGCTTCGACCAAAGGACGATATTCCGATTTGACTTCATCTTTGTCAAAATCAAAATAAACGCTTCTTTTTGAAAGGATATTATTAGGATCTTTCAACGGATTAACACCCATGTCAGATTCAACAGCAGGTGCAGTAGTAGCCGTTTCCTGTTGAGGAGCGGCCATAGTTTGGCTAGATGGGCTCTTGTCTTCAACAGGAGCGGCCGGTTTATCTTTGACGGTATTACTCGAACATGCCGCCAACATTAATGTTAATAAAACACTTATTACAAAACTCTTGTTCATTACTGCTCTCCTTAATTTACTTCATTAAAAAACTAGTTGGATGCTGAACCCCATGCGGGTTCGCGCACATCGCCTAATGTATCGCTTAAACGCTGTTTTACTCGGCCATCTGCTGAAACTGCTGCAAGTGAACCTTTACCTCCTATATTCGTTGCATAGATAATCATTCTTCCATTAGGTGCAAAACTGGGAGACTCGTCTTGTGATGTATCACTTAGAACCTGAACCTGACCAGAATTCAAATCCTGAACGGCCACATGAAAACCGTCAGGCCCTTGTTTGATAAAAGCAAGTAATTTCCCGTCAGGGGATATTCTTGGAGTCACATTATATGAACCCTCAAATGTTACCCTTTTAACATCCCCGCTTGCGGATGACACCTTATATATCTGAGGACCACCTCCTCGATTGGAAGTAAAATAAATTAATGAGCCATCGGGTGACCAAACTGGCTCAGTATCTATTCCGTTACTACTCGTTAGTTGTTTCAAACCCGTTCCATCTGAATTAATCGTGTATACCTGAGAGTTTGCGCTATATGTCAGAACGATAGCCAACCTGTTTCCATCTGGCGACCATGAAGGTGCACTATTGTTACCCTTAAAATTAGCTAGCACATAACGCTGCCCTGAAACCAAAGACTGTATAAATATCACTGGCTTTTTCTTTTCGAATGAAACATACGCAAGTTTCGTACCATCTGGAGACCATGATGGAGAAATCAAAGGTTCCTTAGAAGAGACTACAGTTTGAGGATTAAAGCCATCTGCATCCGCAACCTGCAAAGAATATCTGCCGTTCGCCTTGGTTATATATGCAATTCTTGTAGAAAAAACGCCCTTTTCCCCTGTAAGTTTTTCGTAAATGATATCTGCAATACGATGGGCTGTTGTTCGTTGTTGAGAGGGAGATATGTTGAACTCCAATGCGGCAAGTTGGTTTTGCTTCAAAACATCCAGCAATCTAAATGATACTCTCAAGCGATTGCCTGGCAGCGACTCGACTGACCCTATCGTTAATGCCTGTGATTGTATGTTAGCCCAATCGGAATATTTGACTTCCGTTAGATTGTGAGGCTGGTTAGCAACACCACGCGTTTCCAGCACACGAAAGAAACCGCTTCGCCTTAAGTCGGCCCCGATTACGGTCGCAATATTATCTGCCTGATTATTTGGCTGTGAAAAGGGAACTACCGCTATAGGAATTTGCTGTGCGGCCCCTCCGACAACTTCAATTGTTAGCTCACCCCAAACAAGTCTGGGGAGCATCAGAATCACGAGCGTTATTATAAAACGAATATTTTTCATCTATATCTATGGTCTAAAAAGTTAATCAATATCTAATTGGCAACTTTTGTGTACATTCTACCAAATTAGTTGCCCTCATTTGGGTGAAATTTAAGATTAAAGTTCCTGAATTGGCTCATTAAACTTGGTTCCGAAGGAATAGGCAATGGCGAAGCCTGTAATATGGCCCGTTCAACGGATTCATCACAGGACGGAATTCCACTCGATTTTATCAGTTGCGAACCAGCAACCTCTCCGGTAGGGATAACCGATATTTTATATACTAATTCAGTATTGCCATTCCCGCATAATTGCTTATTCACATTTTGTCTAACTTTATTAGAAATCAATGCCATATATTTATTAATCTCATCCTGAGACTCCGAAGAAGGCTTAGTTGTCTCATTTGCCCCCTGCTTTGAACTTGATTGTTGAGCTTCTTTTGTATCTTCTGCAAGTAATTGCTGCTGCAGCTTCTTTAAAATTTCATCTTTATTTTTCTTTGGGTCAGGTTTTGTTTCCAACTTTTCTTTAGGTACTGCCTTATCGATATTTTTAGGCTTGTTTGGTTTTAATGGTTCTTTTTTTATCTGAATTTCGGCCTTTGGTTCTGTCACGGTTTCCTGTTTTTTTTCTACCTTTTCTTCCAACACCGGCTTTTCTTGTACATTCGTCTGTGATTCTGGCATTTTCTCAATTGGCAAGCTCTCCCAAAGATCCACTTGGGCAACATTCATTGGCTTTACAGACTTCCAATTAAATGAAAAAAAAAGCAAGGCTAGTAATATCCCATGCACCAAAACTGAAAGTGCACCTGCACGAAGCGCTACGGCATTTTCATTCTTACTTTTCATTTAAATTCAATTCGCCGGCTTTAATAACAAACCAACTTTATATGCTTTCAAAGAATCCATTAAGGAAATCACCTGTTCGTATTTCACATTTTTATCTGCCGCGATAACTAATGCTCTATCAGGCGTTTTTTTTAGTTCGTTCTTTACTTCAAACAATAACTGATCACGCTCAAGAGTCTTATTATCCAGCTCAATTTTCGAATTTTCCCTTATCGTAATAACCATTGGCGCACCTGCCTGCTTTAAGGCTTGCCCTACCTTTGGTAGATCTACCACCCCTGGATTGGTCATTGGCGCAGTAACCATAAAAATAACCAAAAGAACCAGTGTAACGTCTATATATGGCACTACGTTAATCTGATTCATCATTCTTCTTTTACGAATGCGAGCCATATTTTTTAACTTTTCCGCTGAAGAATATTTGTAAACTCTTCCATAAAACTTTCATAGCGAACTGCAAGCCTGTCAACAGATGCCGCAAAACGGTTATAGGCTATAACTGCTGGGATTGCTGCAAAAAGTCCAATAGCAGTCGCAATAAGTGCCTCAGCTATACCAGGCGCCACATGAGCCAAAGTTGCCTGAGCCATATTAGCCAACCCGCGAAAAGCATTCATGATTCCCCATACTGTTCCAAAAAGACCTATGTAAGGACTTACCGAAGCTACCGAGGCCAAAAAAGGCAAATGTGAATCCAGTCCGTCCATTTCACGATTATTCGCTGCCCGCATCGCTCTTCTAGCGCCTTCTGTTATATCACTTACTTCAAGACCGACCTGACGCTTAAGTCTTACAAACTCCTTAAACCCAGCTTCAAATATACTTGACATACCCTGTGGTTTTCGTCGACCTGAAGTGACACTTTCATATAATTTATTCAGGTCACCGCCACTCCAAAACGCATCTTCAAATTCTACAGCCTCCCTTTCCGCACGATTGATAGTGGCTAATTTTATAAATATGTACCACCATGAAATAAGTGATGTAATCAGGAGAATTACCATCACCACCTGAACGGGAAGGCTAGCACCAGTAATAAGTGTCAGCAGCGACATATCGCCGACGGAATTTACAGCAACTTCATTCATTATTTCTCCATCTAGTCATTAATTTATTTTTAAGGCCTGAAAGCTAATACTTAATTCAGCTGGAATACTGACAGGTTTAAATTTCTCAGCATCAACACTCACCACCTCGACAGTAGCCTGTGTTAGCTGTTCATCTCCCCTAAGAACGACTTGCTTGAACTCTAGAAAACAACGACCAACTCTTGTTAGGTTGGTTTGAATAATTAGCATGTCATCGAAGCATGCCGGTTTCTGATATTTAATTTGTAAGTTATGCACCACAAAAATGATTCCCATTTTAGCCTGAAGTTCGGTTTGAATAAAGCCCATACTTCTTAACCATTCTGTTCTAGCCCTCTCCATAAAATTCAAGTATTGGCTATGGTATACAACACCCCCTGCATCCGTATCCTCATAGTAAACTCTGACCGCAAAACTGAACCCGTTCATTCTTGCCACAACTCACCATTAATCAAGGAACTTGGTAACGAAAGTCCAAAATGATGGTATGCCGATGCGGTGGCAACACGACCGCGCGGAGTCCGCATCAAGAATCCTTGCTGAATGAGATATGGCTCAATAACATCTTCAATCGTATCCCTTTCTTCACCAATTGCTGCGGCCAGGTTATCAAGACCGACCGGTCCACCACCAAACTTGGTCAGAACAGCTTGTAATAGCTTTCTATCCATTACATCAAATCCCAACTTGTCTACATCGAGCATTTCTAATGCCTTATTGGCTATTTCAGAAGTCACATTTCCATCTGATTTTACTTGGGCATAATCTCTTACGCGCCTTAATAGTCTATTGGCTATTCTGGGAGTTCCTCTTGATCGGTTTGCAATCTCCAGCGCTCCATTATTTAAAATATTAACTTCCAGCAAGCCAGCCGAGCGTTTCACAATTTTTGCAAGTTCTTCTGCGGTATAAAACTCCAATCTTGAAACAATACCAAAACGGTCACGCAATGGATTAGTAAGCATGCCAGCCCGTGTTGTAGCGCCAACCAATGTAAAAGGTGGGAGATCCAGCCTTACGGATCTGGCTGCAGGACCCTCGCCTATCATGATATCTAATCGGTAATCTTCCATGGCCGGATAGAGAATTTCTTCTACAACAGGCGATAATCTATGAATTTCATCAATAAACAAAACATCGTTTGGCTCAAGGTTAGTCAAAAGAGCAGCAAGATCACCTGCTCTTTCAAGCACTGGGCCAGAGGTTTGCCGCATGTTGACGCCCATTTCTTTCGCTATAATGTGGGCCAAGGTGGTTTTGCCAAGCCCAGGAGGTCCAAACAACAATACATGATCCAGTGCTTCAGATCGACCTCGAGCAGCATTGATGAATATCTCCAGCTGGCCTCTTGCCTTCTCCTGACCAATATACTCTTCCAGTACTTTAGGACGAAGTGCCCTTTCGAGAGCCTCTTCCTGATGACTGACTGGTTCCGAAGCAATAAGTCGATCAGTCTCAATCATGATGATTTCGATAATAGTTTCAAGGAAAGTTTGATTCCGTCAGATACGTTAATATCTTCTGGCAATTTTTTTAAAGTCAGAACTGATTCTTTTTCATTATATCCGAGTGATATCAGGGCATTCAGAATATCACTTCTTGCTGATCCAGCAGATAATGACTGACTTGAAACGGTTCGGTCAGATATAAACTTGTCTTTCAATTCCAACAGAAGCCTTTCTGCTGTTTTCTTTCCAACGCCAGGCACTCTCATTAATAATGTGGCGTCTTGCATACCGATTGCTGTCGAAAGATCTTCCAACGAAAGGCCACTTAAAATCGACAATGCAGACTTTGCTCCAACTCCATTCACCTTAAGCAACTGCCTGAAAGTCGCTCTTTCCGCCTCTGAACCGAATCCATAAAGCAATTGCGCATCTTCTCTGACAATAAATTGTGTGAACAACACGATATTCTCGCCTATAGAAGGCAAATTGTAGAATGTACTCATCGGCACTTCGCACTCGTATCCCACACCAGCACATTCGATTACTACTTGAGGAGGGGTTTTTTCTATCAATATCCCATTAATTCTGCCTATCATAGCATTCTGCCACCTTTCACTCGAAAACCCGCTTTCGCATAAGACCCAAGACCAAACCCTGCATGGGCATGGCATATTGCGCAGGCTAGAGCATCTGCAGAATCAGGTTTAGGCACTGCCGGTAAATTCAGCAATCTTTTAACCATTTCTTGAACTTGTTCTTTTTTGGCATGGCCATTTCCAACGACTGATTGCTTGACTTGCAAAGCAGTGTACTCTGATACCGGCAGATTTCTAATTACAGCTGCACTGATTGCTGCTCCTCGGGCCTGTCCTAGTAATAAAGTTGACTGTGGATTAACATTCACGAATACTTTTTCAACAGCAACTTCCGTTGGTGAATAAGTGTCGATCACTTCAAATAGGCCATCAAGAATTATCTTTAGTCTTCCAGGAAGCTCCTCCCTTTCATCCGTTTTTCCGCTTGCCGTCTTGATCGATCCGCTTGCCACATAATGAAGCTTATCACCAATTTTCTCGATAACACCAAAACCAGTAATCCTTAGACCAGGATCAATTCCGAGAATATGAATTTTAGTCACTCGTCCATCACTGCTGATGTATAAACTTCCTGAACATCATCCAAATCATCTAATGCATCCAGAAGCTTTTGCATTTTAACAGCATCGTCCCCCTTAAGTTCTGTATCGTTCAATGCTTTCATTGTCACTTCAGCAAAAACCGCAGAAAGTCCCGCTTTTTCAAGCGCTTCCTTTACGAATGTGAATTCACTTGGTGAAGTGATAACTTCAATTGTCCCATCGTCATTTGCAACAACGTCATCGGCACCCGCATCCAACGCAACCTCCATTACCTTGTCCTCATCCGTTTTGGGTGGGAATAACAATGTGCCACAATGTTTGAACAAGAACGAAACTGAACCATCCGTGCCAAGATTCCCACCGTATTTTGAAAAGGCATGCCTTACATCTGCAACTGCTCTGTTACGATTATCGGTAAGGCAATCCACCATCACAGCAGACCCTCCAATTCCGTAACCTTCGTATCGGATTTCCTCATAATTTACCCCATCCAAAGTTCCTGTTCCCCTTTTGATGGCATTTTCAATGTTGTCCTTTGGCATCGATTCAGCCTTGGCTTTATCCACAGCCATCCTAAGCCGCGGATTGCTGCCCAAATCACCGCCACCCATCCGGGCCGCTACGGTGATCTCTTTGATCAGTCTCGTAAATATCTTCCCTCTTTTGGCATCTTGCCGTCCCTTGCGGTGTTGAATGTTCGCCCATTTTGAATGTCCTGCCATAACCAGACCCCTCTATTAATTGCTCATAATTTAATAAATTTTACCACAAGCCATGATTTTCTAATCTTGCCCCATAGCGGACTCAATTTCTTGATGCTGGCTCATCGCATGAGTCGATATCATGATCAACGATACTCCTATGAGCAACATCCCGCAAAATTCATGCGGCATCGGTCTTTCACCAAGTTGAACCCATGCGGCGAGGACACCGAAAAGAGGTGCTAACATCGAAGTCATGCTTGCAACGCCTGCTGCAAGCCGCTTTAGTGCATAAAGCCATAAAAGCCATGCCAATGCGTTACAAAAAATTGCATTAAAAGCCACTGAAGCAATAAATCTTGAGGTCCAATGAATAGGTGGGGCTGGTACCCATAATGCAAGTATTACCAAAGGAAGCGAACCAAATAGCATTTGCCATGCAGTTAATGACAACAAATCAAGATCGGGTACACGATGGTGTAATTTTTTTGCAATGATTACTGCAAATGCCCAAAACACACCTGCCAAAATCGCCAGTAAAATGCTGAATCCATCCGACCCCATGTGAATGGGATCTACAATCAGCAATAAGCCTGTTAAAGATAAGATTATGGCGACCTTCTGTGTATATCCTATTTTTTCACGTAAAAACAACCAAGCCATAACCATCACCCAAAATGGCATGGTATAGGTCAAAACTGCCGTTTTACCAGCGCTCCCGTGAACTAAAGCCCAAATTATAAGACCGGTAAATCCACATGTTTGCAGAATTCCCAAAAGGATTAAAGTGGGTACTTCCTGGGGTCGCAATGGTTTACGCAAGACAACAAGCAGCAACAGCAAGCACAATGCTCCTAGAAACGTACGCAGTGCACCAAACTGAAAAGCAGAAGCATCCATTAACCCATATTTCATAACTACCCAGTTATATCCCCACAAACACGATAGTAAAATCAATGCTGCAAATGGACGGATTGACTTTGAATTCATTGGGTATTTGTTCCTATTCTTGTTACGCTTTAATTGAGTGGTTTAATGTTAAAAGAAAGTTTGTAACTTATGGCTTATCAAAGATAGCATTTGATTCAACTGATTCTTCGACCCTGGATCCAAGTCACTCATGCAAAACTTAAGGCACTCATAATAATCAGGCATGACTTGATCAAGCTTTTTCTGTCCCGATTCAGTCAATCCAATTGAAAGACTTCTTCTATCCTTTTCATTGTAAAATCGGGTTATCAATCCATCTCGCTCTAATCCATCCAGCAATCCCGTTATCGACGCCCTGCTTACCCCAATTTTATCTGACAACTGCGACGGTGTTAGACTTCTGCTGTCTTCGCGCATAAGCAGAATTAATACCCACCACCTACCTTGTAAAAGACCATGGCGATTTAAGCAGTCATCAAGAACATTGGATAAATCGGTAGCCACTCTTAATAGAAAGAGGAAGGTCGAAATAGCCCCCACATCAGCATCAGGGTACCTCATTGAAAATTTGTTCAATATTTCGGGCGTTGGCAAATCCCTTAACTGCAACATAATTAGCTTCCATATAATTAACACGCTAATTATAGCAATAATTTCATGCGTCATTCAATCGAAAAGTGTATATTTGAGTTATAACAAAAACTAATTGGTTGAGGAGACAATATGAAAACCGTACGTCAATTATTAGGAGTGAAAGGCAGTGAGATATTGTCCATTTCTCCTGAAAGTCAAGTTTATGACGCTTTAGTGGTTATGGCTGAACACCGAGTAGGTGCACTTGTTGTACTAAAAGATCAAAAGCTGGTAGGTATATTTTCTGAACGTGACTATGCAAGAAGCGTTGCATTAAAAGGCAAGACATCTAAAAACACCTTAGTTTCAGAAATAATGTCTTCCACAGTTATAACGGTTACTCCTGAAAATACCGTGGAAGATTGCATGAACTTAATGTCAGGAAAACGTATCCGTCATTTACCCGTCATTGAAAATGATAGGGTGATTGGTGTTTTATCAATTGGCGACTTGGTAAAGGAAACGATAGCCTATCAGGCTTTTCTGATAAAACAGCTCGAACAATACATTCAAAGTTAGCTTGTCCCTGGATTTCACATCAGGCGAGCTAGCATTGCATTTTTAAACGTTCCGGCAGGCAATGGAATCTTAACTGTGATTCCGCTGCCTGCTGCCTCTTGAAGAGAAATGCCTTGTTTGTTAAAAAGGCTGTCTATCCTTATTTCTTGATTTCCAGAAGGTTCGATAATCTGGATTCGGTCTCCAACAGCAAATTTGTTTTTTACTGCAACCTCACATAACCCATCATCTTCGTTATAACCTATCACATCGCCAACGTATTGACTTCTGGTGGCAATTGAATGGCCTTGCACGTAGTTCTGATGTTCAGCCGTATGATGCCTTTGATAAAAACCATCGGTATAACCTCGATTTGCAAGATTCTCAAGAGAACCAAGCAGATTCCAATCGAAGGGCTTGCCCTCCACCGCATCATTAATCGCTTTTCTGTAACTCTGACAGGTTCGGGCTACGTAATATCTTGATTTGGTTCTGCCTTCAATCTTTAATGAGTCGACTCCAATTTTGATTAACCTCTCAATATGTTCAATTGCTCTTAGATCTTTACTGTTCATAATATAAGTACCATGTTCGTCCTCCATAATCGGAAGCAATTCGCCTGGTCTTTGTTTTTCTTCTATCAAATAGACATTATCGGCTAATGGATGACGAACAAGGCTTCCACAGCCCGATAAATTTGATTTTTCAATTTCAGTCTGAAAATCAAATTCATTCATCCGTATTACGCCGACAGGATCTTCCGAAGCATCATGAACCTTATAGTCCCATCTGCAACTGTTCGTACAGGTACCCTGATTAGGATCACGATGGTTAAAATACCCCGACAGAAGACACCGTCCTGAATAAGCTATGCACAATGCACCGTGCACGAAGACCTCAAGCTCGACATCAGGACATTTCTGACGAATTTCCTCAATCTCCTCAAGAGAAAGCTCTCTAGAAAGTATCACTCTTGTTAGACCGATACTCTGCCAGAACCGCACTGCGGCATAGTTGACAGCATTAGCCTGAACGGAAAGATGAATAGGAATATTTGGCCATTTCTCACGAACCATCATGATAAGTCCAGGATCAGCCATAATAAGTGCGTCTGGATTCATTTCAATGACAGGGGCCATATCAGCCAAATAAGTTTTCACTTTAGCGTTATGCGGCAATATATTACTTGCGACGAAAAACTTTTTATCCCTTGCATGAGCCTCTTTGATACCCATTTCAAGATTCATTAGCGTAAATTCATTATTGCGCGCCCGAAGGCTATATCGGGGCTGACCTGCATAAACCGCATCAGCTCCATAGTCGAATGCAGTGCGCATTCGATCCAAATCGCCTGCAGGCGCTAAAAGTTCTGGTTGATTCATTATTCGCCAATCACCTTCACTAATACCCTTTTATTTCTTCGTCCATCAAACTCGCCATAAAAGATTTGTTCCCACGGTCCAAAATCCATCTGACCATCCGTTATGGCAACAACAACTTCTCTTCCCATGATTTGGCGTTTCATATGCGCATCAGCATTGTCTTCACCGGTGTCGTTATGCCTGTAGTTCCTGATCGGCTCATGAGGCGCGAGTCTTTCAAGCCATTGGGTATAATCGTGATGCAATCCTGACTCGTCGTCATTAATGAAAACGCTCGCGGTGATATGCATAGCATTTACCAATATGAGCCCTTCCCTGATCCCACTTTCTCTTAGGCATTCACGAACTTGAGAAGTTATGTTAATGAACGCCACTCGAGTTGGTGGATTAAACCATAATTCCTTTCGATAACTTTTCATGATTCTCCTGATTAACTATCTAGACTAAGAAAACTAACTATTATTCCTCTATTTCTTATCAATTGGAGCCAGATCCAACTTGCAACCCGCGTAACTTTTCCCTTGCGCAAGTTCCAAGGTAGCTTCGTTTCCATTGATTTGCAACGTAGTGATCCCGTTACTGTATTTTTTCTCAACGCCAGACCCCACTTTGGCTAAAGACACTTCTCTATCACTGAGAATTAGCCAGGCAGCATTACCTTTATCAATGGAGCGAACAAAAAACTTATTACCCCCATCACATAAATATTTAACTGAGTCAGCAGGTTTATATTCCCCTGTTTCTTGTTTCTTTTTCTCGAATGGCCAGTAGCTGAAACCACCGCAACCAGCCAATTCACAGATTAGAACCATCAAAACAAGGCTAGACAATTTACGCATTTATTCCTCACAAATATAGTTATTCATATTGATTTATGAATTTCGGAACGATTATAAGAGGTTGAAGTCCTCACGGCAAATTCACGACTTGTCGAATTCTCTTTCTGAAAAGCCTATCAAGCCAAGAAAGAGTCTCATTAAGCCAAATATGATCCAAGAAAAAACTCGCTTCAAAAGATGTGCATTTTTCCAGTCATCCAGCAATACTGGATGAGAGCCCTCATTGATCAACCTTTCCACTTCCTCATACAGCTTTTGAGAGAAACTCGAGTCCAAGACCATGATATTAGCCTCTCTTGCAAGGAGCAGACTAAAGGGATCTATGTTCGATGATCCAACCGTTGCCCAATTACGGTCAATTACAGCAACCTTACAATGCATAAAGCTTTTATGATATTCATAAATCTTAATGCCGTTTTGCAATAATGGCGTATAAAGCGCTTGCGTCGCCTGCATCAAAAAATATTCCATCCTTCCCTGAAGCAGCAGCGTCACTTTCACACCCCGCTGGGCTGCATCAACGATTGCCTTGCGAAAGGGCCTTCCAGGAATGAAATACGCGTTTGCAATCACAATCTCGGATTTTGCCTTACCAATTGCAATCAAGTAGGCTTTCTCAATATCGCTCCGATGCAATACGTTATCTCGCATTACAAAAGCCGCATTGATACCGTGCGTGAAGGACTGAGTTTCTCTAAGTACAGGTGCAAACTCTACCGGTTTCAGATGACGCCAAGCAACATGTCGCCACAACCTGCGAACACTATCATGAATTTGTAGTAACAGTGGGCCTTCAATTCTTACTGCAAAATCAATTCGTGGCGGATCCTTATGAGGGGCATTATTATCATCGATAATATTTATCCCTCCAACGTAGGCTATTTTAGCGTCTATAACACAGATTTTTCTATGCAACCGTCTAAGTCGATTCTTTTTGAAGGTCCATGGCGAAATTTTCGGCCTAAAGAACATGACCTCAACCCCAGACTGTTGCAGATCTTCAACAAACTCTTTTGGTAAATATCTGCTACCAAATCCATCTACCAAAAGATGCACTCTCACTAAACGAGCAGCTGCACTTTTTAATACTTCACCTATTAGACGACCTGTTTTGTCGTATTCATAAATATAGGTCTGAATGTAGACTTCGCGTTCAGCACGATTTATCTCATTCACAAGAGAGGGAAAATATTCCTCCCCATTATGAAGGAGTTTAATTTTATTTCCTTGGACAAAGTTCACCATGCTTTTGCGATTGTTGCACTCAAAATAGCGTGATCAGATAAATTATCAAAAAGAGGACCCCCATGAACTTGAACATGCCTGATATTGAATCCACGAACATAAATTCGATCTAATCTTAAAACCGGCATCCAGGATGGAAAACTTCTCGCTGGCTTACCTTCAGCTTGTTCAAAAACCTCTCGAAGATGCAAACTACTGGCAAAACTCTTTCCGGCATGCAAGCCCCAGTCATTAAAGTCACCTGCTATGATAAGCTTTGCATTATGAGGAATATTTTCCTCAATGTAGTCTCTAACCGTTTGCAGCTGCCTCAATCTCCAATGTGAAAACAATCCCAGATGAACGCAAATGCCATGAAGAGGCTGATCCCACCCAGGGATATCAATTTCACAATGCAACATACCCCTTTGCTCAACTGCATGTGAGGATATGTCTTTATTAAAAATTTTTGAAATAGGAAATTTAGACAGTATCGCATTTCCATGATGCCCTGCCGGATAGACCGCATTCTTGCCATAGGCAAACGATGGCCATGCGACTCCCGCCAAAAACTCCGACTGTCTATCTACTGAACGTGATTTATTTAATCTGTTCTTTTTGTGCTCATCACGAACTTCCTGAAGAAATACGATATCCGGTTGAATTCTATGCAGAAGTTCTCTTTGTTCATGCAAAGCAAATCTGGAACTTAGTCCAGTATGACCTTTATGAATGTTAAATGTTGCTATTCTTATCGTGCTATGCAATATGACTGCCCCATTACACAATAAAACTATTTATATTAGGAAGCCTCAAGCATGCGTGTTAAAGCCAGCCTGGCAAGCTCTGCTTCTTTTATAGGAACTTTAATTTGGTTTACAACTTTACCCTCGGCAAGATTTTCCAAGGTCCAAGCCAGATGCTGCGGGTCAATACGTGCCATTGTTGAACATTCACAAATAACGTGGGACATAAACTGCACTGTCTTATCTTCCGATTTCATTTTCTCAGCTAGTCGGTTCACGAGATTAAGCTCAGTTCCAACCAGCCATCTTGTTCCTTTTTTGGCATCCGATACGGTTTTTAGAATATATTCCGTAGAGCCCACGTAATCGGAATTTAGACATACCTCAAAAGGGGATTCTGGGTGAGAAATCACCAATCCGTCCGGATGCGCCTGTCTAAATTGTTTAATATTCTGTTCCCTAAACATTTGATGAACTGCACAATGACCCTTCCAAAGAAGAATCTTGGCATTCTTAACCTGATCCTCTGTAAGCCCACCCATTGGCTGATCTGGATCCCAAACAGGCATTTGATCAAGGGGAATACCCATTTTATATCCGCTCCATCGACCTAGATTCTGATCCGGAAAGAAAAGCACTTTATCTCGTCGAGAGAAACTCCATTCAAGCATTTTAGGGGCATTTGTCGAAGTGCACACGATGCCTCCATGCTCCCCACAGAAAGCCTTCAGATCAGCTGCGGAATTAATATACGTCAATGGAGTAATCACGTTATCAAAGTCTAATACCTTGCTTAATTCCCTGTAACTTCTTTCAACTTTGGCAAGATTTGCCATATCAGCCATCGAGCATCCTGCTGATAGATCTGGCAAAATAGCAATCTGATCGTCCCTTGAAAGAATATCGGCAACCTCGGCCATGAAATGGACACCAAGAAAAACGATATATCTCGCTTTGGCTTCGCTTGCATAACGCGAGAGCTTGAGCGAGTCACCTGTGAAGTCGGCGTGTTTATATACGCTTTCCTGTTGATAATGATGTCCAAGAATAACAAGATCCGACCCCAGCTTTTCTTTTGCTGCCAGGATTCTTTCTTGACATTCATCCTCAGAAGAATGTTGATATCTATCGAATTTTATTGTCGATGTTTGCATACAATTAACCTATAAGGGATCTTTAGAAATTAAGGATTGTCTTCAAGTTCTAACCCATGAATCTGACCTAAATAAATTAAGGCATCAACATTAGTCCAGGAAAATACTCGTTTTGCGGCCTCTTTCCAGTCCACCCATTCGTATCGTGTATGCTCTAAAGGCGACAATGTAACATTTACCTTTTTAGATAACTTAAGTCCGAAGTGATGTTCTGTATTCTGGCTGACTTCAGGTGCGTAACGATATCGCCAGTGTGGGTATATATCATAGACTTTTGACACGTTCCAGTTTGTTAGTTCGTGTTCCATTGCATCTATTCCTGTTTCCTCTTTCACTTCACGAATGGCAGTATCCATAAGACTTTTATCTTGAGGTTCGATGCTTCCCGTAACGGATTGCCAGAACCCAGACTTGTCTGCTCGTTCTAACAACAACACCTCCAAATCGGAAGTATAGATAAGAACAAGAATGGAAACAGGTGTTTTAAATGTCACAAAAGACCTTGACCATCATTCCAAGAAATCGGTGCGTGTCTTTTTCACCCAGCTTGACATACAACCGAAATACACAGATAGGCTCCATAAATCCTTAAGCAGGGGTATTTTGCTGCCTTACTCGAATATGAAGCTCACGCAATTGTTTTTCGTCCACTTCATTGGGGGCATTTGTCATTAAACACTGGGCGCGCTGTGTTTTCGGAAATGCAATAACATCGCGTATTGACTCTGCTCCAGCCATGAGGGTTACAAGACGGTCAAGGCCAAAGGCCAATCCGCCGTGCGGAGGTGCTCCGTATTGAAGGGCATCAAGTAGAAAACCAAACTTTTCCTGCGCTTCCTCCTTACTAATTTTAAGCGCATCGAATACCTTGGACTGAACTTCCTGCTTATGAATACGTACCGACCCGCCACCAACTTCCCATCCATTGATAACCATATCATATGCCTTTGACAGACATCCACCGGGGTTGGTTGTCAGAAGGTCTTCATGTCCATCTTTAGGTGAAGTAAATGGATGATGTAATGCAACCCATCGATTTGAGTCTTCATCGTGCTCGAACATTGGGAAATCCACTACCCACAAAGGAGCCCATGCTCGTCCATCAACATGGCCTTTTTCATGGCCAATTTTTGCTCTTAGTGCACCTAAGGCCTCGTTCACTACCTTTTCCTTATCTGCTCCGAAGAAAATGATATCGCCATTCTTTGCACCCGTGAGTTCAATAATCGATTTTAGTGCATTGATATGGATATTCTTTACTATAGGGCTCTGCAAACCTTCTTCATTTAACTTGGTCGCGTCGTTGACTTTGATATAAGCAAGACCTTTTGCACCATAAATCTTAACGAAATCCGTATACCCATCTATTTCTGAACGACTGATCAATGCGCCGTTTGGAACACATATGGCTGCAACACGACCACCCACCATATTAGCCGCACCGCTAAAAACTTTGAAGTCAACATCTTTCATGACTTCAGTAAGTTCAGTAATCTTAAGCGTGATACGCAAATCGGGTTTATCAGAACCGTATTGACTCATCGCTTCAGAATATGGCATACGCTGGAACTTCTCCGGGAACTCAATGCCTTGAACAGACTTAAACATCTTTCGGATCATTTCTTCAACGATATCCATGATATCTTGCTCTTCCAAGAATGACGTTTCTATATCTACCTGCGTAAATTCTGGCTGACGATCTGCTCGAAGATCTTCATCCCTGAAACACTTAGTAATCTGGAAATACCTATCAAAACCCGAAACCATTAGCAATTGTTTAAACAATTGGGGTGATTGAGGCAAAGCAAAGAAATGCCCATGGTGAACTCGACTTGGCACAAGATAATCGCGTGCTCCCTCAGGAGTACTTCTAGTCAATATTGGGGTTTCTATTTCAATAAATCCAGCCGTATCCAAATAATCGCGCAATGTTTTAGCCACACGATAACGCAGCATCAGATTCTTTTGCATAGCGGGCCTTCTTAAATCTATGTACCTATGCTCCAGTCGAACCATTTCAGAAAGATTGTCATCATCAAGCATAAATGGTGGGGTTAATGACTGGTTAAGCACCTCTATTTCACTGGCCAGCATTTCGACCTCTCCGGTTGGAATGTTAGGGTTTACCGTTCCTTCAGGCCTTGCTCGCACCTTACACACCACTTTAAGTACAAACTCGTTCCTAACAGTTTCAGCAATAGCAAATGCTTCCGGAGTGTCTGGGTCAATTACAATTTGGGATATTCCTTCACGGTCCCTCAAATCGATAAAAATGACGCCCCCATGATCTCTCCTACGGTGTGCCCAACCACACAAGGTTACTGTTTGTCCGATATGTTCACGGTTCAAGTGACCGCAGTAATGTGTTCTCATCATAATATTTATAAGCTTATTTCAAATAATAAAGGGTTAATGTTTTTCAGCAGGAGCAACCACGCCCATACTAATTATGTATTTAAGCGCTTCGTCAACACTCATGTTCAATTCAATTACTTCAGATTTTGGCATCATCAAGAAATAACCACCTGTTGGATTCGGTGTGGTCGGTACGTAAACACTCACGTACTCGCCTTTAAGATGATTTTGCACATCGCCCCCAGGGACACCCGTTTGGAACGCAATAGTCCAGCATCCTTCGCGAGGGAATTGAACCAAAAGGGTCTTGCGGAACGCATTCCCAGAATCTGAAAATAGCGTATCAGAAACTTGTTTAACACTTGAATAAATAGACTTTACGACCGGCACTCTGGCAAGCATTGCTTCCCATAGATTAATTAGCTGCCTTCCGAAGAAATTCGTCGCGACCAGTCCAGTTATCAAGACGATAAGAAACGTCACTATTACGCCAAAACCAGGAATGTTTCGACCAAATAGCGCTTCTGTTCTCCACTCCTTGGGCAGCAACAATAAACTCTGATCCATGAGACCAATTAGCGTATTTAGAACCCAAATAGTGATGAATAATGGAACGAGGACCAGCAGGCCCGTTATGAGGTATCGTTTCATTAAAAACACCCTAGTGACAAGCACATCCTGGGTTGCAAGAAGCAGGTGGTGGAGTTTCTTCTGTTTTGGTTTTATCCTCAGAGGACTTTGCAGTTCCTTTAAAATCCGTTGCATACCACCCAGAACCATTAAGCTGGAAACTTGGGGCAGATAACAACTTTGCAAAAGTTTCATTTTTGCATTCTGGGCACACCGTCAGACTCGGCGCATCCGATTTACGCATAACTTCTTTTTTAAAGCCACAACTCGTGCATTGAAAATCGTAGATAGGCATATACGAATATCCATTTAAAAAGGATGAATTATACCCCAAGAGAATAACTTGGACATGCACATTAATTAATTGAACAAATACGCGCGCTCGGTTAGTCTAGGTTACATGCTCAAATAGAAAAATCATGGCTTTCTTGCACAAGCAGAAACATTGCCCCTTTTCCATACTAGTTTAAACCAAATATCGAGCCATGAAGCGAGTCTAGCCGTCAAAATTATTGATGCAGGAACATCATGCAATGTTTAACACAACTTTGATTTCAGATGTACGTTCGCAAAACAGAGGTCTTTGAAGCGATCAGATCTCGCTAAAATCATGACCTCATGAATCGTTACCCCCATTCCAAGGTGCAACTTTATAAAGAAGCAGCATTCCCGGTATTGCAAGAACAAAACATAAAACAAAGAAGTGTTTCCAACCAAGTCCATCAACTAAATAACCGGTGAATGCATTTGCGAATGTTCTTGGCACGGCTGCCAGACTGGTAAATAGTGCGAACTGTGTCGCGGTATAGATCGGGTTGGTAGTTCTAGCAATAAATGCGACGAAGGCGGCTGTTCCGAGTCCAACTCCTAACGCTTCGAGTCCTATGACTGCAGCTAACCCTAACGCGTCGTGCCCAGCAGTTGCTAACCAGGCAAAACCGAGAATGGCGAGCATTTGGAGCCCTCCAAAAATCCATAATGCCTTGTTGATTCCTATCTTAACCATCCATATACCTCCAAGCATCCCCCCAATTACGCTAGGCCAGAGTCCCGCATTTTTTGCAATTAGACCAATTTCAGTTTTCGTGAATCCCATATCCAAATAGAAAGGGGTCGCCAAAGAGGTAGCCATGCTATCCCCGAGCTTATAAAGGAAAATGAATCCAAGAATGGTCAGTGCATCAACAATTCCATTTCTCTGAATAAATTCCTTAAATGGATCCAAAACTGCAGCCCTTAATCCAACTTTACCCTCGGTCTTGGTGAAAGGCTCTTCAACAACCAGCGTCATAATCAGACCAGGCATCATAAAAAGTGAAGTTATTAAAAATACGGCTGCCCATGAGTAATAGTCTGCAAGTATCAATGACAACGAACCCGGGACCAGGCCTGCAATTTTATAGGCATTGACATGCACAACATTTCCAAATCCCAATTCATCATCCGAAAGAAGTTCTCTCCTGTAGGCATCCAATACAATATCCTGACTCGCACTAAAAAATGCTGTCATCAATGCAAGCAATGCGATTGCCCAAATATCCAACTGGGCATTAAGAAAACCAAATACAGGTATCGTAAAAAGCAAAGCAAACTGTGTAACTATCAACCACCCTCTTCTGCGTCCAATTTTGGGGGCATATCGATCAAAAAAAGGAGCCCACACAAATTTCCAGGTATATGGCAAGTTTATCAATGCAAACAACCCTATAGCTTTCAAATTAACCCCCTCCGTCCTTAACCATGCAGGAAGAAGACTAATAAGAACATAAAGTGGCAAACCTGAACTGAACCCTGTAAATATACAGATGAGCATACGCTTATTAAAAATGACTTCTGCCAGATTGTTTCGCTTCATAAAACTGTATCTCGAATCAATAAATACATGCCACAATACCATAATGCTTGAATTTAACTTAATAAGTGTTTTTCTTGTAGGATTGCTTGGTGGTGGGCATTGCATCGGCATGTGTGGAGGCATTGTGGGCGCTGTTAACTTCAGTTTGCAAGGCTCCGGGAACCAGCACCCCTACCTAATTGCATACAACTTGGGCCGAATCTCCAGTTACACATTCGCAGGTTGTCTAGCAGGAGCAATTGGAGCAAGCACCTCGATACTTTCTAACGTGGTTCCGATAGAGAAGACTCTTTATTTTGCATCCTGCGTAATGATGATTCTGCTGGGACTTTATCTATCCGGTATATCGTCGGCTCTGACTATAATTGAACAACTCGGAAGTGCTGTCTGGAAAAAGATTCAACCTTTTGGGATGAAATTCATCCCGGTGAGATCGCTAAAGCAAGCTTTCTATTTAGGCATTATTTGGGGTTGGCTACCTTGTGGCTTAGTCTACAGCGTACTGATTGCTGCCATTGCCTCAGGAAACCCGTTAAGCGGAGGCTTGATTATGTTGACTTTCGGAATTGGTACCTTACCGATTATGCTGGCAATGGGAATGACATCAATACGAATAAAAGGATACCTTCAGAATTCACTGGTAAGAAAGATCAGTGGATTGACAGTGATGGGACTGGGTATTACGGGTCTATGTAATCTTGTACTATCCTCAGGATATCCAAGCTTGACGCATTGAAAAATAGAATTTTCCTGGCTTATTTGCCGGCTTTAATACGATACATCGCTAAGCTTCCCATTAAGTTCGGCATGAAATTAATAGGTTCCTTGTCAGTAAGCACTAACCTCTCCATTATCTCTATCTCATGTTTCATACAAAACTCGTCGAAGTCCTTTATGGTACATAAATGAACGTTAGGCGTGTCATACCATTGGTAAGGAAGATTTTTAGAAACTGGCATTTTCCCAGCCACCAGTTGTATTCGATGCTTCCAATAGCCGAAATTAGGGAATGTCACTATTGCCTCTCGTCCAACCCGAAGCATTTCCAATACAATTGACTCCGTGTTTAGAACGGCCTGAAGTGTCTGGGATAACACAACCACATCGAAAGATTGCGCTTCAAAGCCAGAAAGCCCGGCTTCCAAATCCATTTGAATTACGTCAATTCCATTTATCATAGCCTTAAGCCAATTTGAATCATCCTTTTCGACCCCATATCCTCGAATATGATGTGTCTCGCGTAATTGGCTAAGTAAAGATCCATCACCACAGCCTAAATCCAACACCTTGGCTTTATTTCCAATCCATTTTGCTATTAAAGCAAAATCGGATCTTATATTTGCACTAATAGCAATATTTTCCTCAAAACTTCCCAAGTTACACCTCTATCATATTTAGATACCCACGCATAATGTCATGGTAGTGTTTGTCTGGCATCAAGAATGCGTCGTGGCCATGTGCCGCTGTAACTTCTGCGTAGCGAACAGAGAGCTCATTATCGAGCAATGCTTTTACAATCTCACGTGATCGGTTTGGAGAAAATCGCCAGTCGCTTGTAAAGGAAATCACTAAGAAATTGGCTTTAGCAATCGCCAAAGCCGAAGTAAGGTTGCCACCGTATTCGGCCGCCGGATCGAAATAATCCAGAGCCCTGGTCATTCTCAAATAGGTGTTTGCGTCAAACTCGCCTGCAAATTTATCACCCTGATATCGAAGATAAGATTCCATCTCGAATTCAACTTCGAAACTGTACTTAATTTCTCCATCCCTCAATTTCCGGCCAAATTTGGCACCCATAGCGTCATCAGATAAATAGGTGATGTGACCCAACATTCGAGCAATTCGTAGCCCCCTTCTTGGGACCACACCAAAATTATAATAATACCCATCGTGAAACTCAGGATCTGTGATTATGGCCTGACGCGCAACTTCGTTGAAAGCCATATTCTGTGCTGTTAAATTGGGAGCCGAAGCGATAACGAGGGCATTACGCACTCGATCAGGATAGGACAACGTCCACTGAAGCGCTTGCATGCCGCCTAAACTTCCGCCTATCACAGCCGCTAATTGCTCAACACCCAAAAAATCAGCTAGGCGAGCTTGCGCATTCACCCAATCTTCAACCGTAACAACGGGAAAAGTTGCACCCCAAGGCTTATCCGTAATGGGATTTATACTCAAGGGACCGCTGCTTCCGTGGCATCCGCCAAGATTGTTAATTCCAACCACAAAAAATTTATTGGTGTCTAAGGGCTTGCCGGGGCCTATCAAATTATCCCACCATCCGGTATGCCGATCATCAGCAGAATATTTACCCGCCAAATGATGATTTCCTGATAGTGCATGGCAAACAAATACAGCATTTGATTTATTTTTGTTCAGCTTCCCATAAGTTTCATAAACCAGGTGGTATTGAGTAAGTACTTCCCCACCCTTTAGTTGAAGTGGCGAATTGAAATGTGCGATTTGGGGGGCAACAATGCCTACAGAATTATTTTCTAACATATTATGATTATACTATGCTTATGAAAGATGCTCATTCATCAAATATTAATGTATTTAACAATCAATTACCAAAGATTGGGGCGGGTTCCTTTGTTCATTCAACAAGCGTGTTAATCGGTCAGGTTGAAATAGGCATTAACTGTTCAATTTGGCCCAATACAGTTATTCGAGGTGACGTGAACTTCATACGAATTGATGAAGGCACAAATATTCAAGACCTTTGCATGCTGCATGTTAACCATCGGTCAGAAATGGAACCCGAGGGCTCACCTCTAATGATCGGCAAATATGTGACGGTTGGGCATAGCGTTATTCTGCACGGCTGCAAAATTGAAGATGAATGCCTGATAGGGATGGGAAGTATCGTGATGGATAATGCAATTATAGAAAAAAACGTAGTGCTGGGTGCTGGCAGTCTTGTCTCTTCTGGGAAAGTTCTTGAAGGGGGCTTTCTTTATCTAGGCAGTCCAGCAAGAAAAATCCGTAAATTGAGTGCCGATGAGATATCAAGCATCAAAGTATCTGCAGAACAATACATTCTACTAAAAGATCAATATTTAAAAGGCTAACTCCTGTCCTTCAAAGCCCCCTTTTCGCTCCTATAATCTATAATAAAGACATCTAGAAACAAACAAAGCAAACAAATAAGCAGAGTTAATCAAAATAGCGCCTAAATCTCACCATTCATGGCATCGAAAAAGTCAAAAAACACTGTGTTGACCAAGGGTAACTCGAGGGATGCCAGCAATATCCCTCTCATGACTGATTGATTTAAAACCTGCCTCGGCCATCAAATCAGCGACTTCTTCCGATTGCTTATAACCGTGTTCCAGCATCAGCCAGCCCAAAGGATTAAGATGGTCTGCCGCAGAATTGACGATGGCTTGAATATCTTTCAAACCATCCACTCCAGAAATCAAAGCGCCTAAAGGTTCATATCTCAAATCGCCTGATCCAAGATGCTCATCACCCAACGAGATATAAGGTGGATTGCTCAGTATAAAATCGAATCTTTCGGCGCCTGTCGGATTTAACCAGCTACCAAGCTCAAATCTTATATTTTCTAGTTTCAATAAGTTGGCGTTTGAAACAGCAATTTTCAAGGCCTCTTCTGATACGTCAGTTGCCAGAATAGTTGCATTGGGTCTCTGCGAAGCGATGGCTAAGGCAATTGCACCAGAACCTGTACCAAGATCAAGAATGCTGACTTCACTTACTTTTGAAATTTTTTTCAAGGCTAAGTCAACTAAGGTTTCAGTATCTTGCCGGGGAATGAGGGTAGCTGGTGAAACTTGTAATTTCAAACCATAAAACTCTTTGTATCCCAATATATATGCAATTGGCTCACCTTCCAAACGCCTTTCGAGCAAACTTCTAAATCTATTATATTCATTACATTCCAATTCTTCGTGGCGGTGAGCTATTAACCAAGCGAGGTTGACATTTAAAGTTTCCTGAAGAAGAACTTGAGACTCAATCCGCGCTTCAGCACCTTGAAGCTTTAAGCGTTCTGATATAAGACTTTGCGCAGTTAAAAGAACTTCATGAATACGCTCGGGCAATTAGTTTTCTTCTCCGAGACTTGCAAGCAGGTCAGCCTGATATTCGGTCAAGAGCGCATTTATTAATTCATCCATGTCACCCTCCGTAATCGCATCAATTTTATAAAGCGTGAGATTAATTCGATGATCAGTAATGCGGCCTTGTGGATAATTATAGGTCCTGATTCTTTCTGAACGATCCCCGCTGCCTATCAAACTTTTCCTTTCGGATGCTATCTTTGATTGCTGAGCGCGAACCTCAGCATCCTTTATTCTTGCGACTAGAACGCTCATTGCTTGAGCTTTGTTTTTATGCTGACTTCGATCGTCCTGACATTCAACGACAATTCCAGTAGGAAGATGGGTGATACGAACTGCCGAATCTGTTTTATTGATATGCTGACCACCCGCACCACTTGCTCTAAACGTATCGATGCGAATTTCAGCTGGATTGATAATCACATCGCTTACCTCATCAGCCTCAGGAAGAACTGCGACAGTACAGGCTGAAGTGTGAATGCGGCCTTGTGTTTCAGTATCAGGAACTCGCTGGACACGATGACCACCGCTTTCAAATTTTAATTTTGAGTAGGCGCCATACCCCTCAATCTTTGCAATAATTTCCTTATACCCACCGACTTCTGATTCACTTGCAGAAACCACCTCTACTTTCCAGTTCTGCCTTTCCGCATATCTCGAATACATTCTGAAAAGATCACCTGCAAAGAGTGCCGATTCATCTCCGCCTGTTCCCGCCCGTATCTCTAGAAAAATATTTTTCTCATCATTGGGGTCTTTGGGTAACAGCAATTTCTGAAGTGACAAAGCGATTTCATCTGAACGTTTCTTACCCGATTCTATTTCTTCCTGAGCAAAAACCTTCATTTCAGGATCAGCGAGCATTGCCTGTGCCTCAGAAATGTCGGATTCAACTTTCTGGAATTCACGAAATTTTTCGACTATCGGCGTGATTTCAGCATGCTCTTTCGATATTTTACGATAATAATCCATATTACTAGTCACATCTTCAGTGCTTAATAATCGATTGAGTTCGTCTAGACGCTCGCTTAAGTTAGCAAGTTTTATTTGTACTGAGGGTTTCATATTTATATTTGAAAGATTTGACGCAGAAGTTGTTCAAGTTTTTCCTGCTCATCACCATGAGCATTGCTTAAAGCATGGCTTGGCCCATGCAGAAGTTTGTTCGTTAGTGCGTTACTCAATACCTCCAGCACAACTTGAGGATCTTCCCCTTTTGAAAGTTGCTTGATCGCTTTCTCCAATTCATTCTTTCGATATTGTTCGGCCTGATCCCTAAGCGCTCGTATAGTTGAGACTGACTCGCGGGTTTTTATCCAGTGCATGAAATGCTCAACACGCAAAGCAATGATTGACTCAGCTTCTATGGCTGCTTCCTTTCGATTGACAACCCCTTCTTGAACGACCTGGGACAAATCGTCCACGGTGTACAAGAAAACATCATCCAAATCCTTTACTTCCGCTTCAATATCTCTGGGCACCGCCAAATCGACCATGAAAATTGGTCTATGCTTCCTGGCCTTGAGCGCTCTTTCAACCATACCCAGACCAACTATTGGCAATTGGCTGGCCGTGCTGGTTATAACAATGTCGTATGAGCTTAAATATTCTGCAAGGTCAGACAAAAGAATAGCCTTGCCATTAAAGTTGCGAGCAAGTTCCAATCCGCGATCGAGATTCCTATTTGCGACAGTAATGCTAGCAGGATTCTGCGCAGCAAAATGATTGGCGCAAAGTTCAATCATTTCCCCCGCACCAATGAATAGAACGTGCTGATTCGAAATGTTCCCAAATATTTTTTGAGAAAGTTTTACACAGGCAGCAGCCATCGAAATCGAACTTGCCCCAATATCGGTTGAAGTTCGAACTTCCTTTGCTACTGCGAAAGTACGCTGGAAAAGCTTATGCAGCAAGGTACCTAGCGTACCGGCACTTTCAGCGATTTTAACCGCTTGTTTCATTTGCCCCAGTATTTGAGGTTCACCTAGCACCATTGAGTCTAGTCCGGAAGCAACTCTAAATGCATGTTTAACTGCATCTTGACTCGGAAGCGTGTACATATAGGGATGAATATTTTCCGGATTGAGCTTGTGATATTGTGCCAGCCAGTTCAATGCCTGATTTGGATTCTCAGTATTGCAATACAGCTCCGTTCGATTGCAGGTTGAAAGGATTGCCGCTTCACTTACACCATGTGAAGTTAAGTCTCGCAAAGCGTGGCCTAACGTTTCGTGCTGAAAGGCAACATTTTCGCGAACAGATAAGGGAGCCGTGGTGTGATTTACACCGACTGTAAATAAATGCATTGCGCAATTTTCCTGTAACTACCAAGCTATGGCAATATTTAAATGCATTTTAATTGGAATTAAATAAAATATATTTAACAGCCACCTGCTTTTTTAAAATCCTCAACTTCTATCAACCATGGTGAATCCAAGGTCTCTCGAGACCAAACCATGTGTTTCCTTCCCGTTTCGCAAAAAGTACCCTGTTGGAAATATTGATCAAAATCCACAGTTGCCTGAACTTTTGGTTGTGTTTTCAGAACCGAGGCTTCAGGGATCGTAACTTTGGCATTGGTAACCTTAAGATGTATTTCCTGTTTGGATTTTGCACGCTCCCTTCGAAGCATTTCCCAGCTTTTTCTATCATTTGACTGGCCTTTATATTCAGGTTGGTAGTATTTAATGTATTTCTCAGCATCTTTGCTAGCCCAAGCCTTTGCCCAACCATCAAGAGCATAGACGAAACCGTTTGTTCGTTCATCAAGTTGCTCCTCTTTGGATAAAGGCTCTTTTTGTTCACTCGCGGTATCCTTTTCTCCAATGAATTCATTTATATTTACGTCAGCCGCAGGTTTTACATTGTCGTCCTGATTTTCAGCCAGAGCGGCAGTGATTGGATAGCCAAAGATCATCAACATCAGGATCAGGCTAATTAACGTTCGCTTCTCCATACTTGCCTTTTAAATAAAGATAAAGTTACTTTTCAGTATCTTAACACTACATATAAGCTCAAATTACGGTTAAAATAGTGGTTTTGCACATTCAATTAAAACATTATGTCTAAACAATTCAGAATCGCACCAAGTATTTTATCTGCTAACTTCGCAAAACTGGGTCAAGAGATCACCGATGTGATTGCATCTGGAACCGATATAGTCCATTTTGACGTGATGGATAACCATTATGTTCCGAACCTGACAATTGGTCCTTTAGTATGCGAAGCAATACGCCCTGTAACAGACGCCATCATTGATGTCCATCTTATGGTGAAACCAGTTGACCGTATTATCCCCGATTTTGCAAAAGCAGGCGCCAATATCATTACTTTTCATCCTGAAGGCTCAGAACATATCGACAGGAGCTTATCCTTGATTCGTGATCATGGATGCAAATCGGGATTGGTTTTCAACCCAGCGACTCCTCTTGATTACCTTGATTTTGTTATGGATAAAATCGACATGGTTCTTCTCATGTCTGTAAACCCAGGATTTGGTGGGCAGAAATTCATCCCAAGTACTTTAGAAAAATTAAAGCTGGCTAGGGCAAGAATTGATGCCTACAAAGAGAAATCAGGTCGCGAAATATGGCTTGAAGTGGATGGGGGAGTGAATGCTGGCAATATTGCTGAAATTGCAAAAGCAGGAGCCGACACTTTTGTAGCTGGGTCAGCTATTTTTGGTGCTGGCAAAGACTCGGATCCAAATCGCTATAACTCGGTGGTTAAGTCGATTAGAGACTCCTTGGCTAGCTTGTAATCGATTAATGATTGCTGTAAAAGCGGTTGCAATTGACCTTGATGGTACGTTGCTTAACACAGCGCCAGACTTAGCTGAAGCTGCAAATAGAATGCTGTCCGACCTTCAGATGGCATCTGTCTCGCTCAGCCAAGTAATGAGTTATATCGGCAATGGTGCTGAAAAGCTCGTGAAACGCTTGCTTACTGGAGAAATGGAATCCGAACCAGATGCTGCCTTGCTTAAAAGGGCTATGAGTAGTTTTTTCGAGAATTATGCAGATGTCTTACACTTGAAATCAGAGCTGTATCCAGGTGTGAGGGATGGATTGGATTTGTTGCAGAACGGTAAGTTTAGAATGGCATGTATTACGAACAAACCAGAGAAATTCACGATTCCATTATTAAAAGCAATGAATTTGTACGACTATTTTGAAATTGTATTATCCGGCGATAGTTTACCTAGAAAAAAACCAGATCCTTTACCTTTATACAGAGTATGTGAAGAGTTTGGAATCAAGCCCAATGAACTTTTGATGATAGGTGACTCTATTTCCGACGTTGAAGCTGCCAGATCGGCTGGCAGCTATATTTTTTCAGTCCCGTATGGTTACAATTCAAGCTCAGGGACATTGAAAAGTGACCGTGAAGTATCTTCGATACTCGAAGCTGCTAAATTATTGATGAAGGCATAAGCATGAAAGTGAAGTTAAGAAGTTGGCGATGGTGGCTTTGAATTAGAGTCCGCAAAAATATATAAGCCGCCTATAGGCAAACTTTTAGACTTAAGGATATTTTCATGTTTTACACCATCAACAAAAAAGAGTTCGAAAATCTTGCATCACTGGGTTTCAATCGCATTCCGTTAGTTATCGAGACATTCGCAGACCTTGACACCCCATTATCGCTTTATCTAAAACTAGCAAACAGACCTTTCTCCTATCTTCTTGAATCCGTTCAGGGTGGTGAACGTTTTGGGCGCTATTCGATCATTGGCTTGCCAGCCAAGACCCGCATAGTGGTTGAAGGAAATCAGATTCAGGTCATTCAGAATCAAAAAATTATCGAATCCAATTCCGAATCGAATCCTTTGGATTTTATTAAAGAATTCATATCTCGCTTTAAAACACCAAGTCATAACGGATTACCTCGTTTTACAGGAGGCTTGGCCGGTTATTTTGGTTACGAGACCATCAAATATATTGAGCCTCGTCTCGCTAAAAATAATCATAAAAAGACCGACAAGCTGAATGTACCCGATATCCTTCTAATGGTTTCTGAAGAACTGGCCGTTGTAGATAATTTATCTGGAAAATTGTACTTTATAGTCTATGCGGATCCTAGCGAAGATCAAGCCTACGAAGACGCGATATCAAGACTGGAGTCGCTTATAAAGCAAATGAGGGTTTCAGTTGACATTCCAGAAGTCAAAGCGATGCCTTCCGTAAAGGCTGAATCCGAGTTTGGCGAGGCAAATTTCAAAGCAGCCGTCGATAAATGCAAGCAGTACATATTTGACGGTGACATCATGCAAGTTGTTCTTTCCCAGAGAATGTCTCAGCCTTTCACCGCTTCGCCTCTTTCCTTATACAGAGCATATAGAAGCCTGAACCCCTCACCTTATATGTTTTATTACGACATGGGGGATCATTTTGTAGTTGGTGCCTCTCCAGAAATCCTGGTAAGACTGGAAGGCGACACGGTTACCGCACGACCCATCGCAGGAACCAGACCAAGAGGAAAGGACCGTGAAACTGATAATGCATTGGCGGAAGAGCTATTGGCTGACCCCAAAGAGTGTGCTGAACATGTTCAACTAATGGATTTGGGAAGAAACGACGTCGGTCGAGTCGCTCAGATTGGTTCTGTAAAAGTTACTGAAAATATGGTGATCGAACGTTACTCTCATGTAATGCATATCGTTTCAAATGTCGAAGGTAAACTCAAACCTGGCATGGATGCAATTGATGTTATCAAGGCAACCTTTCCTGCCGGTACTGTTTCAGGCGCACCCAAAGTCAGGGCAATGGAAATCATAGATGAACTTGAACCCTCCAAGCGTGGGATTTATGCTGGGGCAGTTGGATACTTAAGTTTTAATGGAGACATGGATGTGGCCATTGCCATCCGTACGGCAGTGATTAAAAACCAAACCTTATACATACAAGCTGGAGCTGGTATCGTTGCTGACTCCTTACCTCAAAACGAGTGGGATGAAACCCAAAACAAAGCCAGAGCGGCCATTCGAGCTGCAGAATTGGTTCTGGACGGCCTCGATTACAATCTAAAGTTCGAAGGTGAGGCATAATATGCTATTGATGATAGATAACTATGATTCCTTTACATACAACCTTGTTCAATATTTTGGCGAGCTGGGTCAAGAAGTTTTGGTATTTCGAAACGATCAAATTGATCTAAAGAAGATCGAGGAGATCAATCCCGATAAAATCGTAATTTCCCCAGGCCCTTGCACGCCAAATGAAGCAGGAATATCGCTAGCTTTGATTCATGAGTTTGCAGGAAAAATTCCAATCCTTGGCGTATGCCTTGGCCACCAAAGTATTGGCCAGGCTTTTGGTGGAAAAATTATTCACGCCAAGCGCCTGATGCATGGAAAAACTTCTCAAATCTATCATAAAAATATTGGCGTTTTTAAAGACCTTCCTAATCCATATACTGCTACGAGGTATCACTCACTCGTCATTGACCGGTCAACGATACCTGAATGTTTAGAGATTACCGCATGGACAGATGATGATGAAATCATGGGTGTCAAACATAAAAGCATGCCAATTGAAGGAGTTCAATTTCATCCTGAATCCATACTGACCGAATATGGGCATGAGCTATTGGATAACTTCTTAAAGTCTAAATAAAAGTATATTTGGAAATTAGATGCCAGAATTCAAGAAAACACTTGAAAGAATACTCAATCGTAATGACCTAGACCATGACACCATGCTTTCGATCATGAGAAAAGTCATGAGGGGCGAGTTAACATCAGCCCAGATCGCAGGATTGACTATTGCCCTTCGCATGAAAGGTGAAACCGTTGATGAAATTGCTGCCGCTGCAGAAGTTATGAGAGAGCTTTCCAGCAAGGTTAAGATTGGAGATCATACTCATCTAATCGATACCTGCGGAACTGGGGGCGACAGTATACAAACTTTCAATATTTCAACAGCCTGCGCTTTCGTTGCAGCCGCTGCTGGAGCAAAAGTTGCCAAGCATGGTGGACGATCGGTTTCTTCAACCTGTGGAAGTGCGGATGTATTAGAGAAACTGGGATTGAACGTCAATCAAGCTCCTGATGAAGTAGCAAAAAGTATTGAAGACATCGGCATTGGTTTCATGTTTGCTCCGAATCATCATAGCGCAATGAAGCACGCTGCTCCTGTAAGAAAAGAACTCGGCGTAAGGACAATATTTAACTTATTAGGCCCTTTAACCAATCCAGCCAATGCAAAACGTCAGATCATGGGAGTCTTTGACAGGAAGCTGACATCAAAACTTGCCTCAGTCCTGAAGAAATTAGGCAGCACTCATGTCTTGGTTGTGCATGGTGCAGATGGCATGGATGAAATATCTTTCTCAGGTGAGACTTTCATCGCAGAACTAAAAAACGGCATCGTTAATGAATATATAATTAAACCTGAAATGTTTAGCTTAAGCCCTCATAAATTGGAAGATATTCAAGTCAAAACGGTAGATGAATCCAAAAATATGATTCTAGACGTATTGAACGGAAAACATGTACCTGCCCGCGATATTGTATTGCTGAACGCCGGGGCAGCAATATATGTTTCTGGATTGGCTGAAAACCTGGGTGCTGGCATCGTTAAAGCAGCAAAAGTTATTGATAATGGTGCGAGTTTGAGAAAACTTAATGACCTTATTGCTCAAAGCAATGAAACACCCCTTACAAGTTAATATATACACCATGTTATAAACAATGTTTTACTTCAAACTATAAAAGTTAAATCATGTCCGATATTTTAAAAAGAATCTTAGAAGTAAAGACCTCCGAAGTAGCGCATTCGTTAATTGGCAAGCCCTTTAGTGTTATCCAGGAAGAGGCTCTGGCCATGCCACCCACGCGGAATTTTGTAGGTGGTATTCAATCAAAGATAGATGCTGGCAAAGCTGCGGTAATTGCAGAAATTAAAAAGGCGAGCCCTTCGAAAGGGATAATTCGTCAAGACTTCAAACCTGCAGAGATTGCGGTAAGCTACCAAAATGGTGGCGCAGCCTGTTTATCTGTACTAACAGACAAACAGTTTTTTCAGGGCTCAAGTGAATATTTGATGGAAGCACGTTCTGCTTGCAATTTGCCCGTATTAAGAAAAGATTTCATGATTGACCCTTATCAGGTCTATGAGGCTCGCGCCATGGGTGCAGATTGCATCTTGCTTATTGCAGCTGCACTTGACGTTTCTACCATGATTCGACTTGAATCAATAGCGAATGAACTTGGGATGTCAGTACTCGTGGAAATACATAATAGTGATGAGCTTGATAACGCGCTTAAACTTGACACCCCGTTATTGGGAATAAACAATCGAGACCTTCGTACCTTCAATGTTTCACTTGATGTAACGCTTAGCTTGCTTGATCGAATTCCCGAAAATAAAATCGTTGTGACTGAGAGTGGAATCTTTACCAAAGAAGATGTACAACTTATGCGAAGGAATCATGTTCATACTTTTTTAGTTGGCGAGGCGTTCATGCGCCAGCCCGATCCCGGAAGTGAACTTGCCAAAATATTCGCATAACTTAATTTCCAGGAGATTTTAATGTCGAATCAATTTCTTGCGATACGCCCAAGAAGAATGCGTAAAGATGAATTCTCGCGAAGACTCATGCGCGAAAACGTGCTAACTACTGACGACCTGATTTATCCGGTTTTTGTCATTGAAGGAAATAATACAGTTGAAGAAGTCGGCTCAATGCCGGGAGTTAAGCGCCAGAGCATTGATAAGTTACTCTTTACTGCTGAGGAATGTTCAAAACTTGGGGTGCCAGCATTAGCTCTATTTCCAGTAGTTCCCCAAGCATTCAAAAGCCTCGATGCTAAAGAAGCTTTTAACCCAGAGGGGTTGGTTCCACGAACAATTAAGGCTATTAAAAGTCGCTTCCCTGATTTGGGGATTATTACAGACGTCGCGCTTGACCCTTATACAACCCATGGTCAGGACGGAATAATTGATGATACGGGTTACGTGCTTAATGATGAAACCATAGAGATTCTAGTCAAGCAAGCGCTTTGCCATGCCCGTTCAGGTGCAGATATTGTCGCCCCTTCTGACATGATGGATGGAAGGATAGGCTCGATACGGGATGCATTGGAAGAGAATGGATTAATCTATACTCGTATACTTGCATATTCAGCCAAATATGCTTCTGCTTTTTATGGTCCATTCAGAGATGCAGTCGGTTCCTCTTCGAATCTGGGTAAAGGAAATAAATACAATTACCAAATGGATCCGGCGAATTCGGATGAAGCATTGAAAGAGGTCGCTCTCGATATAGAAGAAGGGGCGGATATGGTCATGATCAAACCTGGAATGCCCTACCTGGATATCGTATATCGAATCAAGCAAGAGTTTGGGGTTCCGACTTACGCGTATCACGTGAGTGGAGAATATTCCATGCTAAAAGCCGCGGTATTGAATGGTTGGCTGGATGAGAAAAGCTGTGTGCTTGAAGCAATGCTCGGTTTTAAACGGGCAGGCGCAGATGGAATACTAACTTACTTTGCGCTTGACATAGCACGATGGTTAAACCATTCGAAGTCATGAGTTTGGCAGGTCACTTTGTCTTAATAATGCCTTAACACCAGCCATATCAAGCCGGTCAGCTGCCCCGCCCGTAGACGGACTTTTCGTTGAAAAACGCATGTCATCAAATTCGAAGACACTCAATTTTATCAAACCATTTGGACCTTCCAAAGTAAATACAGGGACCTTAAATCGTTCATAACCCTTTTTATCACCAACTCGAAACGATTTTTCGTTTGTTTCATAATGAATTTGCTGATTTAATAAAAAAATCTCAACCTCCTTGGCACTATCAGCAAATAAATGTATGTGGGTTTCCGCATGTTTGCCTGCCGTTCCATCCAGAACTGATCCCGTTAGGTGCGGCTTGAATCGCTCTAACAACTGCATCGCCATCAGTGCATTTTCACGAAGCTGCCTTAAGTTCTCTGGTTGGTCCTCACTGTATAATTCATGATAAAGGCGTATCTCATCCTCAATTTCACTATTGGTTGGTAATGAACTATTATCTACCAATCCAATTTGACGTCCTGCCTTCTTTTTCGCATAGGCATAGTCGGAAATACCGTCTTCAACCATCATTCTTGCCGCAGCTTGAGCAATCATCTGACGAAGCTGATTTAATCGGCCATTTGAATCTTTAGCCATGATTACCTAATAAAGTTGTTCTGGTTGAAGTTGACTGTTTCCAGTGTTGTTTGATGAACCAGGAATTGGCTCAAAAGATTGCTCCAATTCAGGAGGAGGGTACTCACGATAAAAATAATCGTAGTAGCCACTCTCATTCTCCTTGGCTCTTGTTCCAGTTAGCAAATCGATTTTAATTGAATCAACTCCCTCAGGCACCTCATAAGGCAAATCTGGCACCCCTTTTAAGACGACCGACATATAGTGAATCCAGGTCGGAAGAGCCGTTAAACCACCAGTTTCACTTTTTCCAAGGGATTGTGGCTGATCGAAACCCATCCAAACCACGGCGACTTGTTTAGGGTTATATCCTGCAAACCATGTATCAAACTGGTTGTTTGTTGTTCCTGTTTTGCCCGCGAGATCATCCCTACCCAACTGCCTTGCTTTGGCAGCCGTACCCACTCTGGTAACGTCCTGCATCATGGATGTCATGATAAATGCATTTCTGCTGTCAATTACTCGTGGCGCTCCATTGCCAGCAGGAAGAATAGTTGCTTGCTCGACAACTTCCCCCTTACTATTAACGATCTTACTTATTAGGTAAGGTTTTACATGAAAGCCACCATTAGCAAAGACCGAATATGCTTCAGCCAACTGCCAAGGCGTAACGGAACCAGCACCAAGAGCCATTGTTAAATACGCCGGATGATCCTTAGCTGAAAATCCAAAACGCGTGATATAGTCCTGTGCATATTTTACCCCTATCGAATCCAGTACTCGTATCGACACCATATTTTTTGATTTTGTAAGCGCCGTTCTAAGCCGGATTGGGCCTTCGTACTTATCATCAAAATTATGAGGCACCCAATCTTCAGCCATTCCCATTTGGCTTGCTGGAAAAGTAATCGGTTCATCTTCCACTATGCTTGCTGGTGTGTAGCCTTTTTCCAATGCGGCCGAATAAATAAATGGTTTAAAACTTGAACCAGGCTGACGCCAAGCCTGAGTGACATGATTAAATTTATTTCTATTAAAATCAAATCCCCCAAAAAGGGCACGAACCGCTCCCGTTTGAGGATCCATTGCAACAAATGCTGATTCGACTTGCGGCAACTGAGTGACTTTCCAGGAGTCAGAAATTTTAGCTATACGGACAACAGAACCTATTCTAATCTGTAACTTTTCATCAACCCGACTCTTATTCTTATCGGTTATATACCTTTGAACGAGACTCAATCCATCACCTGAAATCGTCAAGTCCTCACCATTCTGAGCATGAACTTTTATTTGCTTCTCACCAACAGAAGTCACGATTGCTGGAATAAGCCCACCATACTCTTCAAACTCATCCAGTTGCTTATCCAAAGATTCATCGGGATTTTTCAGATCCAATTGTTTTTCCGGACCTCGATAACCATGACGTTGATCGTAATCCAGAATCCCTTGTAATGCAGATGCATTTGCAGCTTCTTGATTCGTTTTAAGGATTGTTGTATAGACTTTAAGCCCACTGCTATAAATTTTATCCTGATATCGCTCGTACATTGCTTGACGTACGATTTCAGCAACGTAATCAGCTGACAAATCGCTGGATTGTTTCGACGTTTTAAAAACAAGGGGTTGATTAAGGGCTTCCTTATATGAAGCCTCATCAATGAAACCAAAACGCCACATATTATTCAAGACCTCATGTTGGCGGGTGATTGCCCGTTTAGGATGCAAAAAAGGATTGTATCCGGATGGGGCCTTAGGCAGGCCTGCAAGAAGTGCGGTTTCTGCCAATGTAAGTTTGTCTAAGGGTTTACCGAAATAAACCTGAGATGCAGCGGCAAATCCGTAAGCTCTTTGTCCCAAATAGATTTGATTAAAATACAATTCAAGTATTTTATCTTTACTTAAACTGTGCTCTATCTTTAAAGACAAACATATTTCATAAATTTTAACTTTTAAATTTCTCTCGCCATGAGAGAAAAAGTTTTTTGCAACTTGCATGGTGATTGTACTGGCACCTTCCCGTCCTTTACCCGTGAGATTATTAACTACGGCACGAAGAATACCGTGAATATCAACACCATTGTGTTGGTAGAAGCGTCTGTCTTCTATGGCAAGAACGGCAGACTTCATATTTTTTGGGTACTTGTCGATTGTTACAAATGCTCGTCTCTCTTCCCCAAACTCCCCTATCATGTAACCATCTTCCGAATAGACACGAAGTGGTAACTTAGGCTGATAATTCGTAAGGGTTTCAAGAGATGGCAGTTCTGGATAGATCAGCGCGGCTGCAAAACCTAGTAGAGCGATTCCAACCAAGCCTAAAACCAGGGCAGTGACCAACGTTATTTGCAACCATTTTTTTAAGAACATTTCTAGTTTGAATCGAAATATAATAATGTGGTAAATGTACCATATGTGTCACATTGAATAAATTAAAAATAAAAATTAGCTTTACAGTATTTATAGTTGTTGCTAGCATTTAAGGTAAATTATGAGTATTGTGCGTAACTAACCAATTTAGAAAGGGAATTTCAATTTGAAATTCAACTTTTTTTTAGATCGCAGTCCACCATTGATCGGTGTTGATATCACTTCAGCGTCCGTAAAGATGGTCGAGCTTGTTGAAGGCAGCAAAAGCGCCTACAGGCTTGAGAACTACTCTATCTCCCCCATTGCAAAAGATGCCGTGGTAGATGGCAATATATCCAATCTTGAGCAAGTCGCTGAAGCGATAGGCCGTGCATGGAAACTTCTTGGTACACGTGAAAAAAGACTTGCGCTCGCCTTACCTGCCGCAGCTGTAATAAGCAAAAAAGTTATCATGCAGGCCGGTTTGCGTGAAGAGGATATGGAGTTTCAGGTTGAATCTGAAGCGAATCAATATATTCCATTCCCATTAGACGAGGTTAATATTGATTTTCAAGTTCTTGGTCCAAATCCAGCCAGTTCGACAGAAGTCGAGGTTCTGATTGCCGCGTCAAGAAAAGAAAAGATTGAAGACCGTGTTGCTGCTGCTGAGGGTGCAGGCCTAAAGGTAATCATTATGGACATTGAGACCTATGCAACAGAGGCCGCCCACTCATTGGTTGTCAAGCAGCTACCAAACAATGGAACTGGTCAGACCGTAATGATAGTCGACATCGGCTCCTCAACCATGCATATTAATGTTCTTCATGACAATCAGTCTGTATACATACGTGAACAAGCTTTTGGTGGCGCCCAGTTGACCCAAGAGATTCAGAGACGATTCGGACTTTCGATAGAAGAAGCAGAAATCGCAAAAAGAAAAGGCGGATTACCTGAAAGCTATGAAGCTGAAGTCTTACAACCATTTATACAATCGCTGGCGCTGGAAGTCAGTCGCGCGCTTCAGTTCTTCACAAGTGCAACACAATACAATCAAGTTGATCACATCGTATTGGCAGGTGGATGCGCCTCAATAAATGGGATTGCAAATATCGTTCAAGAGCGAACTCAGGTCAATACAATAATCGCCAATCCATTTAGTCAAATGGAGTTAAATCCGCGCATCAGGCAACAACAGATTTTTGCAGATGCTCCTGCATTGACGATTGCTTGCGGTCTTGCACTGCGGAGATTTGACAAATGATAAGAATCAATCTTTTACCGCATAGGCAGATAAAACGAATCGAGCGTCAACGCCAGTTCAATCTAATGATCGTGGCCGTGATTATTCTGGCTGCGGGCACTGTATTTACTGGACAAACTTTTATCGATGCCGAGATCGACAATCAAACCTCAAGAAATAACAGACTCGATAAAGCTATCGCCAAACTCGATAAAGACATAAATGAGATTAAAGACCTAAAAAGTAAGATTAATGATGTATTAGATCGTAAGCAAGTCGTTGAGAATTTGCAGACAAACCGGGGACAGGCTGTTATTTTATTAGATGAGATCGCACGCAAACTTCCCGAAGGTATGTATCTGAGGTCCATAAAGGAGCAAGGAAACTTGATTACCCTTGAAGGCGTAGCGGACACAAATGCTCGTGTGGCCACCCTTGTTAGAAACCTCTCCTTGTCCGACTGGCTGGAGTCCCCAGGACTGGTTGAGATCAAGGCTGAGACTGTAAATGGATTAAAACGCAACGATTTCACTCTGAATGCGCTGCAAAAATTGCAGAAGACTGCTGATGACACCTCTAAATCCAAAAAGATTAAGGTTCAATAATTCATGAAACTAGAAGATTTT
>CAIPBJ010000110.1 GCA_903863255.1 uncultured Methylophilaceae bacterium | reverse complement strand
TTGCCAAGGGGACGAGGGTTGGCAAAGAAAAGACTAAAATTTAATCGACGTTAAAATTCTTGTTGCGACGACGTCCAACGAAGCCAACAAGTGCCAGGCCACCCAGAAGCAGGGTGTTAGTGTCTGGCTCGGATACAGCAGTCACGGTCAGGGAACTGGCAGTGGATATCACATCCGCGACACCGCCGTTGTTAGCTGTATAGGAATACAATTCGTACCCACCAGTTGCAGTTCCCCACAGGTTCCATGTACTGGTTGTATTGCCTGATTTGGTTGTAAAGAGTACCCCGTCGATATCCAGGCTCGTTGCCTTGTTAGGGAAGAGCACGTTGTCGTAAACGAATCCAAGTGTGTAGTCGGTTGTTGGGTTGGCTCCGTTGGGATTGTTGATCAATGAATTGATCGTTCCGCCGCCTGTACCTGTAACCGTTCCAGTGATTCCCGTAATATCGTAACCGTTTACGGAATTGAGTATATTCGAAGTGGTAAATATGCCGCTGACATCGTAACCACCGGCTTTGTAATCGAAACTATATTGACCTGCATGGGCTGTCCCTGCTAAAGACATCAAGGCAGACAACAGTGCTGGTATAACTAAACTTTTGATACGCATTTTTATTATTCCCTTATCTTAATCTGAAACCTTATTAACTGAATCTGAACTTTGAAATACTTGCTCGATTCGGTTTCTATGGGTACAGAGTAAGGGATGGGGTAGGGACGGTCAAAGACAATCGCCTAATTTCAAAGATGGGGTGCCAAATTTTGGCACTTTGTCATTTTTACTTTTTTTGTTGGATATTAATTTAGATTCGAAGTGACCACGAGTATGTGCACGCTCACAAGGTGAAGTGTCTAAGGTATAGGACTGGCTGATCGAGGGCTATCTTGGCTCGAGTCGAATCACGAGATTGTTACCACTAACCTTAAAGTCCTTTGGAACGTAATACGTCGAACCAAAACGAAGGTCGTTCTCGCTGAGGGTATAAAGCGGAATGTTTTGCAGTAGGATCCCACCCATTTTTCGGCCAACGGCATTGATCACGTTGCTGTATTCTTCGCTTATGCCGTCAAATTTGAGGTTTTCCAATCTTGAATCTGACAGGATGATTTCATTGCTGTCTTTGTCAAATTTAAGTTGACCCGAGATATCAATCTTGCCGCGTAATGGTCTTCCCGATAATGGACTGTCGATTGAGGTGTCGAGCTCTGCATGGAGTCTTTCATTCTCCCCGTCAAGGTGAATGACTGGGTTGGAAAGGTTGATGTCAAAGACTTTGAGAACTGAGATTGGCAAGGAAAACTGCTCCCCAATTTTTTTCTGCAAATCGGACTCGGATATGCTGACCGTACGTGTTCCCATGCTGCTGCAGCCACTTAAAAGAAATGCCATCGAGTAAACAGCAATCAAAGCATATGAAAGAATTGATCTGACGTTCATAAGTTATAGGGTCGAATTCGTTAGTTCAACTATAACAGTTTGGAGTGAACTGGGCAGTGATTACTTCAATAATGGATAACCATTATTCATCATAAACCAAATAGATTGAAAATTTTTATTAGGTTAGATTGGATTTCTAAAGTAAAATATTTATATGTTACGTATATATATGATAAATTTGCATTAATATTATTTAGATGACAAGATTACATTTTTGTTAATGTAAGAATCCTGTCATTAAGATATGTAAGAATGAATGATGACGTTATTTTTCTTGAATAAGGATGACTGGTACAGGGTTGCGCCGTTTGCATTGTTTGTATGTTTTCTGGTTC